>CAZIKA010000009.1:0-32605 GCA_964539705.1 uncultured Prevotella sp.
CTGTGTCTCACCACGGGTGAAGATAGCACTTCCGTGAGGCATGGGCAGGGGCGACACCTCGCACCAGATGGGGCGGATATCTGTTGTCTTACGACCATCGAGACGGATGCCCTCGTCGAGGATACAACGGCGCATAGCGTCACGCTCTACATCATGGTAGTAGCGATCCATCATTGCTGCGTACTCGTCATCGCTGATCTCGCCCTTAGCATCCTCAGTCAGTTCAGCGCGCTCAGCGAAGAACTTCTCCTTGAAGTCCTCGAGCAGCTTCTCGAAAGCATCGGCACGATCCTGCTTGGGCAGGGCCTGCTTAGTGATGTCGTATGCGGGCTGGTACAACTCTTTATTCATGCGTGCGCGAAGCTCCTCGTCGTTCACCTCATGGTTGTACTCGCGCTTCACGTCCTTACCGAGCTCCTTGCTCAGCTCCTTCTGGAGTTCGCACATAGGCTTGATAGCATCCATAGCGGCTTTCAGGGCACCGAGCAGATCCTGCTCGCTGACCTCCTTCATCTCACCTTCTACCATCATGATGTTCTCAGCAGAAGCACCTACCATGATATCCATGTCGGCCTGCTTCATCTGCTCGAAAGTAGGATCGATGACATACTCACCGTTGATACGGGCTACACGCACCTCACTGATGGGACACTCGAAGGGAATATCTGAACATGCCAATGCGGCCGATGCGGCAAAGCCTGCCAATGCATCGGGCTGGTCAACGCCGTCGGCACTGAGCAGCATCACATTAACAAACACTTCTGCGTGGTAATTGCTGGGGAACAGCGGACGGAGCACACGGTCCACCAGACGGCTTGTCAGGATTTCGTTGTCAGAGGCCTTGCCTTCACGCTTGGTGAAACCGCCAGGGAAGCGGCCAGCAGCACTGTACTGCTCACGATAGTCAACTTGTAAAGGCATGAAATCGGTTCCGGGAACTGCATCTTTTGCGGCACAAACAGTGGCCAGGAGTACGGTGTTGTTCATCTTCAACATGACAGCACCATCGGTCTGTTTTGCCACTTTCCCGGTTTCAATGGTGATGGTTCTGCCATCAGCCAATTGAAGGGTTTTTGTAATTACGTTCATCTTGTTTTAAAACATCTAAAAAAATAAAATCGTGCAAAGGTACCTATTTATTTTTGAATACGTGCACGATGTGCGTATATTTTACTCTTTTTTATGATTTCAAATGTAGACCTCACGTTAAAAAAAGGCGGATTATTGCATAAATTGAAATTGTTTTTGTAATTTTGTCCCCCAAAAGAACAGAAAGCATGAAGAAACTGATTTTAATAGCAATGGCAGCACTAGCCCTGACTGCCTGCGAAGAACAAAAGCCATCGTTTACCATTGAGGGAACGGTAAAAGGAGCCAAAGACCAGACGCTCTTCCTTTACAACAATGCACTGGGCGGTGCTGTGAAGCTCGACTCTGTGAAACTGACAGAAGAGGGAACCTTCACCTTGCATGGTGAAGCGCCACAATCACCAGAGCTCTACAGTCTGATTGTAGGTAACCAAATGGTGTATTTCGGCATCGACTCCACAGAAACGGTTACCATCAATGCTGACTATGCCACTATGAGTTCTGCCTACGAAGTAGAAGGATCAGTGAGCAGCGAGAAAATCAAACAACTGACCCTGCGTCAGCACGACCTACAGCGACAGATAATGGCTATACAAAACAACTTAGACCTAAGCCGCCAACAGATAGTCGACTCACTGCAGCACATAGTAGACAACTACAAAAACGACATCACTATGGAGTTTATTTACGAGAACCCCGGTTCCATCTATGCCTACTATGCTCTATTCCAAACATTGGGTGGCTGGAATGTGTTCGACCGTTCTAACCCACAGGATGTACGCGCCTTCGCTGCCGTTGCCACCAGTTGGGACACTTTCTATCCTGAGAGCGACCGCGCCAAACATCTGCATAACACCACCATCAAAGGCATGAACGACACCCGTCAGGCTGCCGCACGAGAGATGATGGCTGCCGAGACGGCAGGTCAGATAGAAACAGTTGATCTGCTCGACCTGAGTCTCCCTGATGCCAGCGGCCACAACCGCACGCTGACCGAACTGAAAGGCAAGGTGGTGATGCTCGACTTCCATATGTTCAATATGAAAGAGTCGGCAGCACGGATTCTCAGCCTGCGCGAACTGTATAACAAATACCATTCTCAAGGGCTGGAAATCTATCAGGTAGGACTCGATGAAAACGAGCATTTCTGGAAACAACAGACAGAGTCTCTTCCTTGGATTTGCGTCTACGACCCCTCAGCCCTATCAGCCCGAAACTATAATGTGCAGAGCATACCTGAATACTTCCTCATTGACCGCAACAACGCCCTCTATAAACGCTCTTCGCAGATGAGTGACGTGGAGCAGGAAATACGCACATTGCTGGCAAACCCTACCAACTCAGCCAAGTAAGCGATAGTCTTTACTGGCTGAATGACTGGCGACTTCCCTACCCTGTCTACCGTTTCTGCACAGGTGATGTGGACGGTGACGGACAAGAGGATGCATTGGTGGGAGTCATAAAAAAAACGCGATTCCATCGGGAGATGGGACGTCGTATCTTCATCTTCAAACAGGTGGATGGGAAGGTTAGACCGCTTTGGTTGGGCTCACGACTAGGTGCCACACTGGTGGACTTCCAGTTCATCGAAGGCTGTATCAGAGCATTAGAGACCGATGGAATGGGGAAATATGGCGTAACTGACTACCGCTGGAACGACTTCGGAATGAACTTTGAGCGATTTATCATTAAGAATACTGATCAAGAAACCGCATTAAAATATTTCAACCTATGAAAAGAAATGCATTCATTCTATTGACATTTGCCTGTTTGTTGTTTGGCTGTGGACAACATGCCAACAAAGATGGTGCCGAACAAGCCATTCCCATTAGCAAGCTCAACGTAGAGAACCTGCTCGATAGTCTGGATCTTAATATGGACATCTCGCAGCTACCACTGAGCGATTTGCGTATCCTGGAGAATGTCTTTCTGGCTCAAAAGGGTTATCCCTTCGAGGATTCCTACATCCGCAGTGTCTATCAGACCACGACGTGGTATGACTCACTGATGTGGCTCTTCGATGGAACGGAAGAGAACTTCAATTTCCCCGATGAATACAATGAAAACGCATCGTATCGCGAAACTTACTATGGCAGTATCAAATCCGAGGTACTTAAGCTGACTGACGAGCAGCAGGCCTTTATCAACCGCATCAAGACTCGCGAGGCAGAGATACAAGCCACTAACTTCACCCCCGAAGTCGACGGGCGGGTAAACATGATGAATGTGGTGAACCCCAACCTCATCAAAGACATTAACCCCGTGATGTGGAACAAACTGGGACAAAACGGTTTTACGATAATACCAGCCCGCCATCAGCAACTGTTCCATGTCTATGAACAGAACGACTATCATGAGTTCCCAGCCTTCGTCACCACCGACCTCTATCTACAGCTCTACCATCTCTATTTCGACTGCATGTTGCGCGAAGTAGAGGAACAGCAGCTGGACACAATGGTTGAAATGCTATGTCTGGAAGGCTATAATGCTATGTATTTACAAAGCCAAACCGACCAACCACAAATAGCTGAGGGGGCGCGCTGGCTATGCGACTACTTTGCTGTGGCTCTCAATCTGAACGGGAAGCATCATATGGGCTTCGCCAATAAGTCGGCACCAGTTGAGTTAGAGAAGATCATGGACAGCGAAAACGATTTTTCCGACTTTCTGGGTTATACTGATGCCATGTTTGCCTATAGTCTATTTAAGCCCCGCGGTCACTACACGCGTAACGCCCGTTTGGAGCACTATTTCCGCACCATGATGTGGCTTCAGACAGTGCCTTTCCGCACAGATGACAGTGCACAGCTGGGCCGAGCCGTCCTGCTGGCACAATGGCTCAACAACAATGACAAGGCTAGAAGACTGTATAATTTTATTACCGTGCCGTTGACCTACCTGATGGGGCAACCTGATAACATCAGTATCCTGCAGGTGGCTGAAATAGCTAAAGAGACAGGCGTTCTAGAGAGTAAAGACATCAGTGACACCAACAAGATGCAAGCTCTTCGCCAACAGGTAGAGGCTGTAGCCAAACAACAGACACGCATCAAAGCCAAATTCAGCTATTCCGGAGAATACAAAATCAACCTGATGCCTCAGCGCTATCAGCCCGATGCCGAGGTGCTGCAGGAAATGGTGGACTATGAATCAAAAACCACCAAGCGCGATGTACCTAAAGGACTCGACTTTATGGCTGCCCTAGGTTGCTCTGCAGCAGAAAAGATTCTCCTTGACGAGCTCAACGAACCCGATCGCTGGGACAAGTATAAGCCAACGCTGGAGCGCATGAAAAAGCGCATGAACAAGATTGACTGGACAGAGAACAGTGCCGTTCAGTGGATGCAAACCGTGAAGACGGTGACGGAAACACCGCAGAACGCGCCCTACTTCATGAGAACTGACGAATGGGATCGTAAGTCGCTTAACACAGCATTGGCCTCATGGGCAGAACTGAAACATGACGCAATCCTCTATGCCAAGCAACCGTTTGGCGCAGAGTGCGGTGGTGGAGGTCCCCCAGACCCCGTGGTGAAAGGCTATGTTGAGCCTAACGTGAACTTCTGGAAGAAAGCTATTGCACTTTTGGATCAGACCAAGGAGGTACTGAACAAATACGCCCTGATGACTGAAAAGATAGAAAATATCCATTCACAGGTTAAGGAGCAGGCTGAATTCCTGTTGCGCCTTAGTGAGAAGGAGCTAAAAGGTGAAATGCCAAACGACATAGAATGCGACCAGTTGGAGTATATCGGTGCCACGTTCGAGAACATCTCTATCGCCCTACTCCGCGACAACGATCACCAACTATGGAGTTGGGATGACATTCAGGGACCAGATAAAAAGGTGGCTTTGGTGGCCGATGTCTACACGGCAAATGCTGACAACAACCCCAACAAGAGCATTCTATATGAAGCCGTCGGTGATGCTGACGAGATTTATGTGGTCGTAGAGATTGGAGGATACCTGCATCTGATGCGCGGTGCCGTCTTCTCCTACCGTGAGTTCCAGCGACCTGTCAACGACCAACGACTCAATGATGAGGAGTGGCAACAATATCTTGAGCAACATCCGCGCTCAGGAGTACCCAGTTGGATGGAACCCATCATCGCTCCATTAGAAGACACACCGGTTGATAATGAAGGCGTATTTTATAGCACTGGTTGCTAGTCTGACTAGTATTACTAGTACTACTAGTGCCACCAGTATCATCTTCACCGGTGATATCCTCTTAGACCGTGGTGTCCGAAAAGTCATCGAGCATCACGGTACTTCCTATCTCTTCGACAAGCAGGTGGACTCCATATTACATACTGCCAATGTGGTGGTTGGCAATCTGGAGTGTCCGGCCACCAGCATCAAGGCTCCCATGCAGAAGCGCTTTATCTTCCGTGGAGAGCCTTCTTGGCTGTCAGTTCTCAAGCAACATAGGTTTACACACCTGAACCTGGCAAACAACCATAGTGTTGACCAAGGGCGAAACGGACTGATGGACACACGAGATAATATCATTAAGGCTGGGATGATGCCCATAGGGGCTGGAAAAAACATAGCTGAGGCGGCAAAAGCCGTGCTGTTGACAGAACAGCCACGCAAAGTCTGGCTCATCGCATCCTTAAGGATGGCATTGGAGAACTATGCGTACCTTCCCGAGAAACCATGCGTTAACCAAGAAGCCATAGCGGCCATCATGAAACGCATCAGGACGATTAAACAGGAAGATCCGCAAGCCGTTGTTCTCGTCTCCCTACACTGGGGAGCCGAACACACACTACAGCCGGTACCCAGTCAGCGACTGGATGCTCATCGTCTGATCAATGCCGGAGCAGATGCACTTATCTGTCATCACACCCACACCCTGCAAACCATTGAGCATTACAAAGGACGCGACATCTACTACAGTATTGGTAATTTCATCTTCGATCAACAAAAGCCTATTAACACCAAGGCTTGCATGGTAAAAGTAGAAGTGACCAAAGATCAAATAAAGACCACCCCCATTCCCATCGTCATTACAAAATGTAAGCCCCACCTCTTGCGTTAGCCCACTTCTCATTCCTCATTCCTCATTTCTCATTTCCCATGTCCCATCCATTAGACAAATTCCAGTATTGCCCTGTATGTGGCAGCAAAGCATTCAACGTACATAACTTCAAAAGCAAGCAGTGTGAAGACTGCGGGTTCACATATTACGCCAACCCCTGTTCAGCCACTGCTGCCTTTATCCGCAATGAGCGTGGCGAACTATTAGTCGCTCGACGTGGAAAAGAACCAGCTAAAGGTACACTCGACCTCCCAGGGGGCTTTGTAGATATGGACGAAACCGTAGAAGATGGTATGCGTCGTGAAATACAGGAAGAGACAGGACTCAATGTCAACGAGGTACGCTATCTCTTTTCCATCCCTAATCACTATCTCTATTCCGATATGCTCATCTACACGATCGACATGTTCTATGAAGTACACGTCGGTAATGACGTGAACCCTATTGCCGATGATGATGCCGCAGCACTGGAATGGCTACCGCTGGAACAGGTAAATCCAAAGGATTTTGGTCTGCAAAGTATCAGTCAGGGGGTAGCACGTTACTTGTCCGAATCGTTAAGAAAATAAAAAATCTTCTATATATATAAGGTGGAAGCAAACTTTTTGCTTACTTTTGCACCCCCAAAGCTAATAATTAAGCATTAAGCATTAAGAATTAAGCATTATATATCATGCAGAAGAATCTAGTGATTGTAGAGTCACCCGCCAAAGCAAAGACGATAGAGAAATTCCTGGGCGACGACTACAAAGTGATGTCGAGTTACGGACATATCCGCGACCTGAAAAAGAAAGAGCTGAGCGTCAACGACACAACGTTGGAACCGGAATATGAAATCCCCGACGAGAAGAAAAAGCTGGTCAGCGAACTGAAAGCACAAGCGAAGAAATCCGACCAGGTTTGGCTTGCATCCGATGAAGACCGCGAAGGAGAAGCTATTTCCTGGCACCTTTGTGAGGTTCTGGGACTAGACGAGGAAAAGACCAAGCGTATCGTGTTCCATGAAATCACAAAATCAGCCATTCAGGAAGCTATCAAGAATCCGCGTACCGTGGATATGAACCTGGTAAACGCACAACAGGCACGCCGCGTGCTCGACAGAATCGTTGGTTTCAAACTCTCACCCGTGTTATGGCGCAAAGTAAAACCGCAACTGTCGGCTGGTCGTGTACAAAGCGTTGCCGTACGCCTGATTGTTGAACGCGAACGCGAACTACAAGCTTTCAACAGCGAGACCTATTATGTGGTAAATGGAATCTTTGCCATTACCAACCCCGATGGTTCTCATAGCGAGGTAAAGGCCACACTGAGTCAGCGCTTCAAGACGGAGCAGGAAGTCGAACAATTCCTCGAGAAATGTAAAGAGGCCACCTTCACTGTTGAGTCTATCCAGAAGAAGCCGATGAAACGCACTCCGGCACCTCCTTTCACCACCTCTACCTTACAACAGGAAGCAGCACGCAAGTTAGGCTTCACCGTGAGTCAGACCATGATGGTGGCACAACATCTCTATGAAAACGGACGCATCACATATATGCGTACGGACTCTGTAAATCTGAGCAGCCTCTGTATCAATGCCACCAAGGAGGAAATCTGCAAACTCTATGGTGATAACTACAACAAAGTGCGCCAATATCACACCAGTTCAAAAGGTGCCCAGGAGGCACACGAGGCCATCCGTCCTACCTATATGGATCAGGCAACAATAGAAGGTACCGTCCAAGAAAAACGTCTCTACGACCTTATCTGGAAACGGACGGTGGCTTGTCAGATGGCTGATGCTGATATCGAGAAGACGACGGTCAATATCAAAGTGGAAAGTGAAACATGGAAGGAAGAAAGCGAACCTTCATGCTTCGTTGCACAAGGTGAAGTGGTAAAGTTCGATGGATTCTTGAAAGTCTATCGTGAATCAGTGGATGATGATGATGAGAACAAGGAAGAGTTCTCGCACGTGCTCCCCCCATTGAAAAAAGGCGACGAACTGACACGCCGCGAGGTTTCGGCTACCGAGCGCACCAGCCAAGGGCCACAGCGCTATACCGAGGCGTCTTTGGTACACAAACTGGAGGAACTGGGCATTGGACGTCCTTCTACCTACGCCCCTATCATCAGTACTATACAGCAACGTGAGTATGTGGTAAAAGGCGACAAGAAAGGGGAAGAGCACCAATATGCCGTTATCACACTGAAAGGCAAGCAGATCAGCGTCAAGACTCGTGTGGAGCTGACTGGTGCCGACAAGGGAAAACTGATTCCTACAGATATAGGCACCGTGGTAAACGACTTCCTGATGGATCATTTCCCTGGCATCATGGACTACAACTTCACTGCCAAAGTAGAACAGGACTTCGATAAGATTGCCGAAGGAAAAATGCTGTGGGAGAAGATGATGAAGAAGTTCTACAAAGACTTTGAACCCACTGTTGAGGAAACCATGAACGCCCGTGCAGAACACAAGGCTGGCGAACGCCAACTGGGTATTGACCCCAAGACAGGAAAACCCGTCTTCGTGAAGATTGGTCGTTTTGGTCCCGTGATTCAGATTGGCAGTGCAGAAGACATTGACAAGCCACAGTTTGCACACCTGCCCAAAGAATTGAGCATGGAACACATCACACTGGAACAAGCCCTGGAACTCTTCAAACTGCCTCGTATGCTGGGAGAGTATGAAGGCGAGCCTGTCACAGTAAGCACCGGCCGCTTCGGTCCCTATGTGCTACATAAAAAGGTATACACTTCGCTGCCAAAGGATGCTGACCCGCTGACCATCAGTATTGCCGATGCGGTGAAACTGATTGAGGCCAAGCGCAAGCAGGACGAGCAGAAGCATCTGAAATCATTTGCAGAGGATGCAAAGCTTGAGGTTCTCAACGGCCGCTATGGTCCCTATCTGGTCTACGACGGACAGAACTATCGCCTGCCCAAGGCCATGCACGAGCGAGCTAAAGAACTGACATACGAGGAGTGTATGAAGATTATTAACAAAGCTAACAGCTAATAGCCAATTGCCATCAGCATGAAAAGGATTATTCTCATCGGTTACATGGGAGCCGGTAAGACAACCGTCGGACGGGCACTATCCAAGGAACTGGGTATCCCATTCTATGACCTTGACTGGTATATAGAGAACCGTAGGCGTAAAACCGTATCGGAGATTTTTGCCGAACAGGGAGAGGAAGCCTTTCGCAAGATAGAGCATAACATGCTGCACGAGGTGGCTGAATTTGAAAATGTCATCATCAGTTGTGGTGGAGGTACGCCCTGTTTCTATGACAATATCGACTATATGAACCAACAGGGACAGGTGATCTACCTAAAAGCAACGCCAGAAGTTCTCTATCAGCATCTGATTATGGGTAAAGGCGACCGCCCGCTACTGAAAGGCAAAAACAAAGAGGAACTGATGACCTTTATCAGTGAACAGCTGAAGAAACGAGAGCCATTCTACTCAAAAGCCCAATACACACTCGACATCAGTGTCATGGACAACAACGACAAGATAAAAACCACGATACAGAATTTATTAAGCCTAATATGAAGAAATGGACCTTAGATGATGCCCGCGAACTATACAACATCAACGGTTGGGGCACCAGTTATTTCGGTATCAACGACAAAGGTGACGTTTACGTAACACCCAGTAAGGACGATGCACAGATTGACCTCCGTGAGGTCATGGACGAGTTGCAGTTACGTGACGTGACGGCACCCGTACTGTTACGATTCCCTGATATCCTGGATAACCGTATTGAGAAGACATGGAGCTGTTTCAAAAAGGCTGCCAAAGAATATGACTACAAAGGCGAGAACTATGTGGTCTATCCCATCAAGGTGAACCAGATGCAGCCTGTAGTAGAGGAAATCATCTCACATGGCCGTAAGTTCAATCTGGGTGTAGAAGCCGGTTCTAAGCCTGAACTCCACGCCGTCATCGCTGTACAGTGTCAGAGTGACTCCATCATCGTATGCAATGGCTATAAGGATGAGAGTTACATCGAACTGGCCTTGCTAGCACAGAAGATGGGTAAGCAGATCTTCATCGTGGTGGAGAAGCTCAACGAACTCGACATCATTGCCCGCGTGGCCAAGCAACTGAACGTGCGCCCGAATATCGGCATCCGCATCAAGTTGGCTTCAAGTGGTAGCGGCAAATGGGAAGAGAGTGGTGGCGATGCATCAAAGTTCGGACTGACTAGTGCAGAACTTCTTGAAGCCCTGGAACTTCTGGACAAGAAAGGCATGCGCGACTGTTTGCGCTTAATTCACTTCCATATCGGTTCACAGATTACGAAGATTCGTCGTATTCAGACAGCTCTGCGCGAGGCTTCACAGTTCTATATCCAACTGCATAAGATGGGTTATAACGTGGACTTCGTGGATTGTGGTGGCGGTCTGGGCGTTGACTATGACGGCACCCGTTCGCCATCAAGCGAGAGTAGCGTGAACTATTCTATTCAGGAATATGTAAACGACTGTATCTACACCTTTGTAGATGCAGCCAACAAGAACGATATTCCCCACCCCAACATCATTACGGAAAGCGGACGCTCACTGGCTGCTCACCACTCGGTACTGGTCATCGATGTGCTGGAGACAGCCTCGCTGCCTGAGATGCCTGAGGAGTTCGAGCCTGACGAGAACTCACACCAACTGGTAAAAGATCTCTATGACATCTGGGACAATCTCTCTCCCCGCAACGTATTAGAGGACTGGCACGATGCCGAGCAGATTCGCGAAGAAGTACTAGACCTCTTCGCTCACGGCATCGTAGACCTGAAAACTCGTGCAGAGATAGAAGCCATGTATTGGAGCGTCTGTCATGAGATCAATGCTTTGGCTAAAAATCTGAAGCATATCCCAGAGGAGTTGATGAACATAGACAAGCTGCTGGCTGATAAATACTTCTGTAATTTCTCTCTATTCCAGTCTTTACCCGACTCATGGGCTATCGACCAGATGTTCCCAATCATGCCTATCCAACGACTGGACGAGCGCCCCACACGTAATGCCACGCTACAGGACATCACCTGCGACTCTGACGGCAAGATTGCCAGTTTCGTCACAAACCGCCATAACTCGCATTCACTGCCCGTACATGCTCTTAAAAAGAACGAGACCTATTATCTAGGCGTGTTCCTCGTTGGTGCCTATCAGGAAATCTTGGGCGATATGCACAACCTTTTCGGCGACACCACCGCAGTACACGTATCAGTAAAAGATGGTCACTACCATATCGACCAAATCTTCGATGGTGAGACGGTTGCCGAGGTGCTGGAATATGTACAGTACAACCCCAAGAAGCTGGTTCGCCAGTTGGAAATCTGGGTATCGAAGAGCGTCAAGGACGGCAAGATTTCACTGGAAGAAGGAAAAGAGTTCCTGAGCAACTATCGCAGCGGATTATACGGATATACTTATCTGGAATAACAGAACATCAAAAGAGATGAAAGAGAACATAACAATAGTCAAAGTAGGTGGCGCCGTCGTTGAAGACGAGGCACAGTTAGTACAACTGTTACGTGATTTCACCGCAATAGAAGGTGCCAAGATATTGGTACATGGAGGAGGCCGCAGAGCCACGAAGATAGCTGAGCGATTGGGCATCAAGACCAAGATGGTTGACGGACGCCGTATCACCGATGCTGATATGCTTGAAGTTGTCACGATGGTTTATGGTGGACTGGTGAATAAGAATGTGGTGGCACGCCTTCAGGCACTTGGTTGCGACGCTATCGGACTCACTGGCGCTGATGCCAATATCCTGCTTTCAGTAAAACGTCCCCTGAAAAACGGTGTAGACTTCGGTTTTGTGGGCGATGTCAAACAGGCTAACGGCTCAAAGATTGCCCATCTCATCAATGCTGGTCTCATTCCTGTTATCGCCCCACTGACACACGACGGACAGGGACATATGCTCAACACCAATGCCGACACGATGGCTTCAGAGACCGCTAAAGCTATGGCTGCCGCAGGCTATGACGTTACGCTGATCTATGCCTTCGAGAAGCCTGGTGTGCTTCGCGATGCTGATGATGACGACTCTGTTATCGAAAAAATCAACCATACAGACTTCGAGGCTTACAAGACCGACGGCACAATCAGTGGTGGCATGCTGCCAAAGATAGAGAATGCGCTCGCTGCTGTTGATGCTGGCGTTAAGCGCGTCATCATTACCAAGGCCACAGCCATTGATGGTCAGCATGGTACCGTCATTATGCAGTAAGCACTCGTAAGTATGGTGTTTAGCACTCGTAAGTATGGTGTTTAGCACTCGTAAGTATGGTACTTATTTTGATAAGTAGCCTAAACAGAATCGTGAATAGGCTACTTATATTTTTTTCGGTGATTCAAGTATCCTCGCAAGGCTTCCGCTTCGTTCTCGTCGCCTTTCAGTCCTAAGCTCGTCATCCTTAAGCAGCGTGCTCATGCAGTTTGCACCAAGTCTAACCCCAAATCTCCGGAAACCACGAAAAACACTAGGGATTCCTGCTTTAGACACTCCCCCAAACTCTAACCCCAACAGTAACCCTAACACAAATCCTTCTTATCTAATGGGTAGATGCCAGGCGGAATAACGGGTTACTCTTGGGGGGGAGTGTTCAAGTTCTGATTTCCTTTATACAAAGGCATTTCCAGAGATTAGGGGTTAGTGTTGCAAACATATGATTAAAAAAATTTCTTTCTACGTCACTTTTCGGCTTACATATTCGTTATATATATGAGCGAGCTCAAAAAAAATATAAGTATAACCAATAAAACATAGAAAAATGAGTATTATTGACATGATTGCTCTTTTAGGAGTATTTGTTGTACTGCCTATCATTACCGTGGCACTTGTGACACGTATGCTAACAAACGCCACTAATAAACGTGCCCAGATAGCAATGGCCGCTATTGAGAAAAACTCTGATATAGATTTGGAGGAGTTTTTCAAAAAGATGAACCCACCACGTCGAAGCATCAAGGAAAGGTTGCTTACCAAACTACTGCTGGGATGTATATTCACCCTTTTCGGTTTGTGCATCTACATAGCCATGTTCGTAGCCAACATAAATGATGGTTGGGATAGGGATATGTTCATCGGGCTGTCCCTCATCGCTGTGCCGTCATTGGGTATTGGACTTGCTTTCCTTATTAATTATTTTATAGGAATGAGAGTTCTGAAACAAGAGATTGAGGCTGAAGCCAAGAAATAATAATAATGACCCGCGAACAATTCATAGGGGTTATCCAAACTGAACAGGATTCGCTCAGACGTTTCCTGCTGGCTCTTTGCTGTGGCAATCGGGATGAGGCCGACGATATTGCACAGGATACGCTGGTTAAGGCTTATCTGTCGATCTCAAAGTACGAGGGGACGGCATGGCTCTATCGCATTGCCTACAATATGTTTATTGACTCAAACCGTTGTTACCGCACCATACAACCTCTGAATATCCTGGAAAAGCAGGAAGATGCCAGTTTTGCTGCCGACCGTGATTTCCGTTACCAGCCTCTCTACATGGCTTTAGAAGAGTTGCCACCCAAGGAGCGAACGGCCATCCTGCTTTTCTATATCAAAGGATATGCTATCAAGGAAATAGCTGGAATAGTGGATACCACCGAAGATGCAGTGAAGAAGCAACTTTCACGAGGACGAGACAAACTTAAAACACTTTTGAAAGATGAATGACGACATAAGACTACAGGACTCGCTACGCGCTTCGACCTTCGAAGAGCTTTTCGACAGTTATCAACCGATGCTCAACGATAAAGAGCTGTTCAACCAACGGTTGGAAAGGAAACTTGCGCTGATTGACGAGGTGCGTCAGGTACAGGCTGCCCAGATACACTGTTACCGCATGGCAGTAGTCGCTGCCTTCGTAACAGGTGTGATCCTTGGCACTGGACTCCTTGCATTCATTCTAGCCACGCCATCTGATGTACCGCTATTCACCTTCGGCATCAATTTCTATCCGCTGCTTTTCATTGAACAAAACAGCCGTATCATTTCCGCCCTGCTCACCTCGCTGATGATTGCATTCGGCATCATTGCAGTGCTGAACACCAAGGAACTGGCGAACAGAATAAGGCTTCAGGGTATTTAACATCTACCATCAATTTCAATCATATCGCTGACCGCAAGCTCCGAAGCGATGTTATAAACGAAAACAAGTCCCTTCAGCATAACACTCTGATAATCTAACAAATGGCGATTTCCTGAAGGGAAAGTTGAAAAAGAAACCGAAGCAGATAAGGTATGATTTACTACACAAAAACACGAATAAAATTAAAATAGATTAGCGTAAGTTCGATTGAACCCACGCTAATCCATTAATCCGCACAACATGATACATTAAAATGCCTCTCCATGAAAGCGGCATCAAGTAAAATGAATTACTTCTTTTTCTTTGGCTTACGACGCGCCCAGCCCTCTTCGCTGAAATCAGGCTCTTCACCCTTGAAATCTACACGAGGAACATTCATCAAGGAGCGCCAGTCGTCTTTTTGGGTTTTTCTAGATTCTCTAGAATTCCTCGGTTTTCTAGTATCACGAGTTCTACTAGTTTCACTAGGATTCTTAGATTTATCATCCTCAGAATTACAACGCACAGTACGACCTTTATAACGAATGCCTGTGAGCTGCGTCATCACCTTACGGGCATCCTTCTCAGGCACCTCGAAATATGAGATGGTGTCAAGCAAGTCAATGTGACCTACCTCCTGACGACCGCCTACATAGCGATTCAGCGTCTGCATCAGCACGCCAGGGAAGAAGCCATCCTTCTTACCCAGATTGATAAAGAGACGCTTAAAGCCCTTCTGAGCCTTGTTCATGCGCTTCTCACGGTCTGATTGGGGTTTCCTACTCCCCCTCTCTTCGGAGGGGGATGGGGGGAGGCTTATTTCAGGCGCATCAGCATAGTAAGCCAGAAACTTGCCGAATTCCAACGACACAATCTTCTTGATGATTTCTTCCTTGTCGATGAATTCGAAGTAACGACTGATATCCTGCATGAAAGGAGCGATTTCATCATCGTTTACATCGGTCTTCACAATTTGATCCATCACCTTATAGAGCTGCTTCTTACAAATCTCTTCTGCCGATGGAATAGGTGTTTCTACGAAAGCCTTACCGATTTCCTTCTCAATATTACGGATCTTGTGCTTCTCTTTCGAGTGTACAATAGAGATGCTGGTACCCTTCTTGCCTGCACGACCCGTACGGCCAGAGCGGTGAGTATAGTTCTCGATATCATCGGGCAATCCGAAGTTGATGACATGCGTCAGATCGTCCACATCCAAACCACGGGCAGCCACATCAGTAGCCACCAACAACTGTGTGAGATGTTGACGGAACTTCTGCATCGTAAGGTCGCGTTGCTGCTGTGAAAGGTCGCCATGCAGCGATTCTGCGTTATAGCCATCACGAATCAGCTTGTCGGCAATCTCCTGCGTTTCCAACTTCGTGCGACAGAAGATAATCGCGAAAATCTTGGGATAATAGTCTACGATGCGCTTCAGGGCCAGGTATTTATCCTTGGCCTGCACCATATAATAGATATGGTTCACGTTCTCAGCACCCTCGTTGCGCGAGCCTACAACCACCTCTTCATAGTCAGTCAGGTATTTCTTTGCCACACGCTCCACCTCACGACTCATGGTGGCAGAGAACATCAGCGTGGCGTGATCTGCTGGTAACGACTCAAAAATCTCGTTGATAGCATCAGAGAAGCCCATGTTCAGCATCTCGTCAGCCTCATCGAGCACGATGTTGCTCACGTTGTCCAATACCGCATAGCCACGGTTCTTCAAGTCAATCAAGCGACCTGGCGTAGCCACGATAACCTGAGCACCCTTCTTCAAGGCACGAATCTGCTGTTCGATGGCTGCACCACCATAGACGGCCTCCACATGAACACCCTCCATATATTTTGAGAAATCACGCAAGTCATCTGCAATCTGCAGACACAACTCACGCGTAGGACTTAACACTAGCGCCTGTGGATGCCCACCCCAACCCTCCCCAAGGGAGGGGGTATTAAGACGCATCAGCAGGGGAATGCCAAACGAGGCCGTTTTTCCCGTTCCCGTCTGCGCCAAAGCAATCATGTCTTTCTCACTAGTCAGTAGTCTTGGAATAACTTCCTCCTGCACTGGCATGGGCTGTACAAAGCCCATCTCTTCAATGGCTCGACGTATCTCTACGCTCACACCTAATTCTTCAAATGTCTTCATTTTCAATAATTTGTGTGCAAAGTTACAAAAAAAATCGTAACTTTGCACCATGAAACTATGTATTTTCTGTTCGGCCAATCAAAATATTGACCCAGATTTTTTTGAAATGACCCGCGAATTGGGCAAGTGGGCTGCTGAAAACGGTCATGCCATCGTTTTCGGAGGCCATGACGCCGGTTTGATGCATGCCGTAAGCAAAGCTGCAAAGGAAGCCGGAGGACAGGTAATTGGTGTAGTACCGCGTAAGATAGAAGAAATGGGACGGTTGAGCCCCTATCTGGACGTACACATCCCCACAGAGAACCTCACTGACCGCAAAGACTTGATGATGCTGAAGAGCGATGCCTTTATCATACTGCCTGGCGGTATCGGAACCCTCGATGAACTATTCACGGTGGCTGCAGCCGCAACCCTTAAATATCACCAAAAGCCCCTCATACTATGGAACATGAAAGGCTTTTGGGATTCTCTCATTGCCTGCATGGACGATTTACAGGAAAAAGGCGTCATCCGTGGACAATGGCAAGACTACATCTTTGTTGCCGAAAAGCTATCCGATATTGAGCAGATGCTATCAAAATAGTTATTTTTATTATCAAAAATTGAAAAAATGACGCCAAATCATGTATTTTTTATGAAAATTTGTTGAAATTACAGAAAAAAGTAGTAATTTTGCAGGCTCAATTATTCAAACTGATAAAAGTAACATAATATAAAAAGCACAAAAAGATTGATATTTAACACTTTATGGAGAAAAGACTAATAGTATTCCTGACAGCCTTAATGCTATCCATTGGGGTGGCATTTGCACAAAACAGGGTAACGGGAACAGTCGTGTCACAGGAAGACGGCGAACCCGTTATCGGTGCCACGGTAAAGGTTGTCGGAAGTTCAGTAGGCGTAATCACAAATGTAAATGGTGGATTCACTATTGATGTCCCAGCCGGAAAGAAGCTGGAGTTTAGCTATATTGGATGTGAGACAAAGAGACTGACACCCAAAAACGGCATGAAGGTTGTTCTTGCTCAGGACTCAAAAGTTATTGACGAGGTGGTTGTCACTGGTGTCCAGAAGATGGACAAGCGCCTGTTTACCGGTGCTACGACAAAGATTGACGCCGAGAAGACAAAACTGGATGGTGTAGCCGACGTAACACGTGCCCTTGAAGGTCGTGCTGCCGGTGTGTCCGTACAGAATGTGTCCAGTACCTTTGGTACAGCACCAAAGATCAAAGTACGTGGTGCTACCTCTATCTACGGATCATCATCTCCCCTTTGGGTTGTTGACGGTGTTATCATGGAAGATGCCGTTCAGGTAAGTTCTGACGATTTGTCGTCAGGTGATGCACAAACACTGATAGCCAATGCCATTGCCGGCCTTAACGCTGACGACATTGAGTCTTTCCAAGTCCTTAAGGACGGTTCTGCCACCTCTATATATGGCGCGCGCGCAATGGCTGGTGTGGTAGTTATCACAACAAAGAAAGGCCGCGTTGGTCATAGTTCCATCAACTACACCGGCGAGTTCACATATCGTTTGAAACCCAACTATAGCGAGTACAACATCTGTAATTCTCAAGAGCAGATGGGTATTTACAAAGAAATGGCAGCAAAAGGATGGCTGGAGTTCTCTGCCCTGGCTAATGGCTCGTCAAGCGGTCTTTATGGTAAGATGTACAATCTGATGCAGCAGTATGATGAGTCAAAAGGTGCCTTTGGACTTCCATATACACAGGCAGCAATGAATGCCTACCTTCAGCAGGCAGAGTTCCGCAATACTGATTGGTTTGATTTGTTGTTCAACAACAATGTGATGCAGACTCACTCTGTCAGCATATCCAGTGGTACAGAAAAAGCAAATGTATACGCATCGCTGTCAGCAATGCTTGATCCAGGTTGGACAAAATCAAGTGAGGTGAGCCGTTATACTGCAAACGTGAACGCTTCCTTCAACCTGTCAAAGAAACTCACATTAACAATGCGCACCAATGCTAGTCATCGCGCTCAGAAGGCTCCTGGAACATTGAACCAGAGTACGGATGTCGTAAGTGGTGCCGTGAGCCGTGATTTCGATATCAACCCTTTCAGCTTTGCCTTGAACACTGCCCGTACGCTTGACCCCAACCAGACTTACAAGCGTAACTATGCTGATTTCAATATCTTCCATGAACTGAGCAACAACTACATCGACATTGATGTGATGGATGTAAAGTTCCAAGGAGAGATCTCATACAAGCCCATCCTCGGATTAGAGGTGAACCTATTGGGTTCATATCGTACGAACCGTTCCAGCCGTGATCATAACATTCTAAATTCTTCTAACCAGGCCGAAGCCTATCGTGCAGGTGTAGACGACCCAAATGTTATGTACAGCAACACCTATCTGTACACTGATCCAGACAAACCAAACTCTCTACCCATTAGCGTCATGCCTACTGGTGGTATCTGGATTGAGAACCAAAACCGCGTAAAGCAGTATGACTTCCGTGGAACAGTGAACTACAACAAAGTTTGGAACGACATCCACATCTTCAATGCACTGGTAGGTATGGAAGCAAACCGTGCTGACTATGATGCTTCACAAAATCAGGTCTTTGGTATGGACTACGATCGTAGCCGACTAGTCACGATTACCCCTGAATTCTATAAGCAAGCTAAGGAAGAAGGCACAACACTATTCCAGCGTTCCAGCTCTTGGAACCGTCGATTGGCATATATGGGCAACCTTAACTATTCTTATAAAGGACGTTATCAGTTGAACCTTACAGGCCGTTACGATGGTACCAACCAGTTAGGAAAGGCAAGAAGTTCACGCTGGCTGCCTACATGGAACGTATCAACCTCATGGAATGCGCATGAAGAAAACTTCTTTAAAAAGTGGATGGAGCGTACCAGTGGAGCTGTGAGTCATGCAACACTGCGTCTGAGCTATTCATTGACAGGTGAGCAAACCACTGCTTCTAATGCTTATCCTATCTATTACCCCACGATTATCTGGCGTCCTCAAAGCGATCAACAGGAGACAGGTATGGTGCTTTACCAGTTAGGTAATTCCGACTTGACCTTTGAGAAAAAATATGAGTTCAACTTAGGTATAGACCTCGGTTTCTTTAACAACCGACTGAACTTTGTCAGTGATTTCTATTGGCGCGACAACAAAGACCTGATGGGCTATATGAACACTAATGGTTATGGTGGTGAGTTGCGTAAGTTTGCTAACGTGGCAGCTATGAAATCACATGGTATAGAGTTCACCATCTCGTCACAAAACATACGTACAAAGGACTGGAGTTGGAGCACCGACTTAACCTTCTCATATAACAAGACCGAGGTCACGAGCCTGTTGTCAACAAGCCGTGTTATTGACTTAGTTACAGTTGGCGGCGCCTCTCGCGTGGGCTATGACCATCGTTCACTCTTCTCTATTCCCTTTGCAGGGCTGAATGATGAGGGTATTCCACAGATTATCAATGAAAACGGCGTTGTAACGACATCTGATATTAACTTCCAAGAGCATGACAATCTCGATTTCCTGAAATACGAAGGTCCTACAGAACCCGCATATACAGGTGGTTTGAACAATTTGATATCATGGAAGAACTGGCGTCTGAATCTGTTCTTCACCTACTCATTTGGCAATAAGATTCGACTCGATCCCGTATTCTCTTATGGATATAGCGACCAAGGTGCTATGCCAAAAGAATTTAAGAACCGTTGGGTAGTGCCAGGAGACGAGAAGCGAACTGACATCCCAGCCATCGCCTCTGTGGCTCAGTATTATAATGACCGTTATCTGGCATATGCTTACAATGCATACAACTATTCCACAGCTCGAGTAGCAGATGGTGGTTTTGTTCGTCTGAAGAACATTTCACTGTCGTATGACTTTGAACCACAATTGATTTCAAAGCTTGGTCTTAGTACGGCTTCTTTAAAAATTGATGCTACCAATATATGGTTGCTCTACTCTGACTCGAAACTGAATGGACAAGATCCTGAATTCGTAAACTCAGGTGGTGTTGCACAGCCTCTTTCGAAACAATTTACCCTAACTCTTCGATTGGGAATCTAAGACGAATGGAGAAAAAGAAATAATTAAAACGACAATGATGAAAACAAAAATATATACCATATTCGCAATAGGATTGGGCATGCTTGCAACAACGGCATGTTCCGACTTTTTGGATAAGATTCCTGATGAGCGAACAGAATTGGAGAGCGTAGATAATATTGTAGACCTGTTAAAGGGTTCTTATCCTGATAACAATTACCAGTTTATTTGTGAGCTTTCTAGCGATAACTTTATTGACAACAATGCCCCCCACCTACCTTCAAGTCCTAACGACAAGCAGATAGAAAACCACTATAACTATCCCTCTGCTGCTCGTTGGAATGATGAGATGTACCGTTTTGATGATCCTGAGTCTGCTACATTTAATGACGCAGAGTCACATGGACGTGTTTGGAATGGATGGTACAATTCTATTGCTGCAGTCAATGCGGCTTTGGAAGCCATTGACAAGATTGCCACCAAACAGGGTATTACCAGTCGTGCGGACTACGCTAAACTGGAGCCACGTCTGCGTGCTGCATATGGTGAGGCCATGCTGCTTCGTGCTTATGACCATTTTATCCTGGCAAATATCTTTGGACAGGCTTATCGCAATGAGACTCAGAGCGCTAAAGACTTATCTATTGCTTATGTCACAGAGCCAGAGACACAATTGATAAAAGATTATGACCGTTTATCTGTAAAGGAGGTCTACAATAAGATCATCGCCGATTTGGAAGAGGGATTGAAATATGTAAGCGATAGCTATTACGATGCTCCCAAATATCATTTCAATACCCGTGCAGCTCATGCCTTTGCAGCTCGTGTATATTTGTTCCATCATGAGTGGGATAATTGTATCAAGCATGCAAATGAAGTATTGGGAACCGATGACACTCAATTGCTTCGCATGAGTATGGACTACTCTATTTTCGCTGACTGTGCTTCTTCAAGTGACTATGGAAACAAATGGCAGGATCCTGACTTGAACAACAACCTGATGTTGTTGGATACGTATAGCTCCTATTCTCGTTTAGTCTTTGGCTATCGCTATAGCGTAGCTGGCGAGGCAGCAGCAGGTGCATTGATGGTACGTACAAACAGCCAACTATGGAACTCATATATCGCTAATCCTATCACGATGGTAAGCGGTATGCTGTTCAGTTCAAGCCAACATGACTATGGCTTCTACTCTTGTAAGATTAACGAGCAGTTCCAAATGCTCGACAAGATTGCCCAGACAGGATATGTACATCAAATTATTCGTGCCTTCACCGTGATGGATTTGTTGCTGGAGCGTGCTGAGGCGTATATCATGAAAGATGATCTTGCAAATGCCAGTCACGACTTGCAGGCTTATTGGAACAACTCTATTGAAACCTTCTCAGAGAAGGATAAAGAATCATTCGTTACACCAGGATATATTAAGAAACTGACAGACGCACTGATCAAATCAAACTTCACGAATAAAACAAATTGCTTCGAAGACTGGAATTTTGTTTCAAAGAACATCTCTTCGAGCATCACAATCTCAGCAGCAGCTGTACCCTATATGAACTGCCTGAACGACTTCCGTCGTTTTGAGCATAGCTTCGAAGGACTACGATTCTTCGATTTGAAACGCTGGGGCATGGAGTGGACACATTATTATGGACTGGAGAAGACTGCCTATATCATGCAAGGTGTGGATACACGTCGTGCTTTGCAAGCACCATGGGAAGCTTTAGCGAATGGTGCAGGAACCTCACGTCCTGATATGACTACTGTTTCAGAAAGTGCAGCGCGTAGGGAACTCGTGGCTCCAAATCACAATAGATTCAGAATTAACTCTCAAAAATAAGGAGAATAAGTGACAATGATGAAAAAGACAATCAATATAATCATGCTGTTGGCAGTGATGACAACTGCCATCCAGTTGACTTCGTGTCAGAAAGATGAGTTCACGTCAACCATCTTTGATACGAAAGAGTATCCTCTGGATCGCCATCTGTATACCTTCCCACTTGATACCTTTGTGAAGGTCAACTTCTTGGAGCCATACAATATGCGTTTTATCTACAAGATGGAGTACACCGGCTCTGATAAAGATAAGAACCTTACACCAGCTTCGTATGACAAGAGTTGTCAGCTGGCAGTATTGACAAAATACCTTTGGCACGATATCTATAAAGAGGTAGCCGACGAGCACGATGTCTTCCTGAAGAAGTATAGTCCCCGTATCATTCATGTGATTGGTTCAAAGAACCTGAACACATCTTCTGGAACTGAGACTCTCGGTGTAACAGAAGGTGGTACCAAAGTGACGCTCTATCGTACGAATCTGCTTAACCCCGACGATATCGCAGATATGAACGAGTATTTCTTCGAGACGATGCATCATGAGTTTGGTCATGTCCTGGATCAGACGAAACTGCACCCCACTCCATTCAACACATTGAGCAATGGTCGTTATAATGCGGCCAGTTGGAATGAAACGCCTGACTCTGTAGCTGCTTCACAAGGCTTTATCAGTAACTATGCATCTATGTCATACACTGAAGACTGGGTTGAGACTTTCGCACGTTATATCACACGTGACTCTGTAACCCTTGAGCGTATGTTTAATACTGCTGATTACGAATGGGAAATCGTTGACTTGAAAGACTTCAATAATGATCTGGAAGTAGATAGTACAGACTATTATGCACAGTTGTCCGGTACCTTTGACATAGATACCATTGGCTATCTGAAAGGCGATGAATCCGGCAAGAACGAGCATAAGGTGTATCGTCGTGTATGTAAGCGTGATGCCGATGATCATGTTATCCTTGATGAGAATGGTCAAGTTCAGTGGACCGCTAACATTTCTGGTGCCCGTCAAATTATCAATTCAAAGATTCAGTATGTGCGTGAATACATGCAAACACAATATGGTATCGACATCGATGTACTACGTCAGAAAATTCAAGACAAGCAGTTCCGAAAGGATGCGGATGGCAAGTACATGACGACCACCACTACTGATAAGACATATTATGATGGAAAGATATACACATTGCGTACCAATAAACAGCAAGTGAACGCCATCACCTATAAGGATCCTGTAACAGGCAAGAGTCAACTTGACGAGTTGCTCAATGTTCTTGAAGAATATAAGAAGTTGCAGACAAAATAAAAAAAGGAGGTTATAGTATATGACAAAGAGAATATATCCAGTATTTCTTCTGCTCGCTTCAGTATTTATGCTGACGGCATGTGTTAGCGAGGAAGACGACATCTTCGATAAGTCTGCAGCTGAGCGCTTAAACGAGATTAGCGGCATTTATGTAAACCGTCTGTGCGACAGCCCTGGAGGTTGGGTGATGGAGTATTATCCATACACAGATAATGAAGATATGAATACCGGTGTCGGTTATCTGATCTTGAACCGCTTCCATGACAACCAGTCGGTTTATTCGCTGATGAAAAATAAGGCTACCAACAACGCAGTGATGAACGACTCTTCTGCTTGGGAGGTTATTACTGATATGGGACCTGTTCTGACATTCAATACTTACAACAAGTGTTTCGGACGTTTCACTGATCCATACGATGACTACATTCTAACTCCCGGACGATATGATGACGAGTCAGGTAAGGGACTACAGGGTGACTATGAGTTTGTGATGGTCGATGTACCCGAGGGCGGAGACCACATTATGCTAAAAGGTAAAAAGCGTGGTGTCTATCAGCGACTGACCCGCGTGCCTGTAGGTACAGACTTCGAGACATACATCGATGATATGAAGAAGTTTACGGACAGTTATTTCCAAGCAAAAGCCCGTTGGGAATACCGCATAACGGATAATGGAAAGACCTATATGATAGACCGTATGAATGAAGGTCGTCCTCGTATCTATCCAGAGGGAAAAGACTCCACGGCTTATGGTTGGTATAGCCCCTATCTGATAACATATTACAACAATCAATATCACCTGCGTTTCAAGGATACCGTAATGGTAGATGGTGTACAGATGGAACAGGAGTATGCTTATGATGCTGTAGCAGATAAGTTCATTGGTGTGAAGAACAAGGCTAACACCATTGAGGGTGAAGTGCCTGCCGTGTTCTTTAGCGAAAACCTGGATAAAGAATCTACGCGTCGTTGGGAAATGTCAAAAGCTGATGCAGATTTGTCTGATGATGTCAAGACTATACGTACAAGCATTACTAACGAGTTCAAGGCCATCGGATGTACCTTTAATAGCATCAACTTTGCAGTAAAAGACCAACAGGTTGTCTTGCGTGTACAGTTCCGACAGAAGACCTCAAGCTATACCTGGTACTATTACTTCACGATGGAACAGGAAGGTGACAATGTTACCTTGAAGTATACTCAGGGAGCTGATGAGGTTTCAACAGAAAATCTGGATAATGTCCCTTCACTGAAAACTCTCTTGGAGGCATTGTCGCAGACATTTGTGATATCTGCCAACAAGACACGATTTGACCTGAATAAGGTTGTTTTAACCTCTACAGATGCAAAATACAGACTACTATTTACATTATATAATTAATTAATTTGAGTGATTATGAAAAAAGTATTACTCTTTGCCGTCCTTGCTATGACGGCTATTGTGACAGATGCAAAGCCTCTGTCAGTGGAAAAAATAAAGAGACCTGCTCTTTCTGAGCGCATTGCTGCTCAGCAGCCTAAGAAAGCAGGTATTTTTGGTAAGAAGAATGCTTCAAAGAGATCAATGTCAACAGGACTCTACTATAAGCGTCCTGAAGGAACCATGTATACCTGCTTCAATGAGGAAGGAAATGGTTATGGACAAATCTTCTTATCAGCCAATCCTTTCGTTAACACACAGTTCGTTCCTGTTGTGGCAGAAGGAACTCAGTACACATGGCACATGAATATTCTGAATGCATCTGGAGTTGCCACAAACTCTTGGGATATCTCAGAAATGGCCGACTCAGAAACAGGCGTGCTAAACTTCCCTATAGAAGTCGGTTCATCCTATCCTCTTCCCACGATTGTGTCAGCTACAGACTCTTTCACAATCGGTCATACTCCATATAGTGAAAGAACTTATTCAGGAAACTATTACTGGAGCAAAAACAAAGCATTGGTATCTCGTATTATTGCAGACTCCATTGCTCCTCATTCTTTCATTGATGATCATGCAGGATCTGCGGCTTACTGGGGTGTACTGACTGCTAAGAATAAGGTTACTTACAATGGCAATGTTTATGATTACCTGTTTGGCACAGGAACCTTCCAGATGGATCGCGACGACACACCTGACTCTCTTGCAGTTTCTATGGGTGTAGAGCAGTATTTTGAGAAACCACAAACACCTCTCTATGTTGAAAACGTCTTCATTAATGCCTCAACATTTGCTGAAAAGCCCATTGTTGGCGATGCAAAGTTGGTAATGACAATCAACAACGCTGTCTATGACGAAAAAGCAGGTATGTATGTGCCTGGCAATAAGCTCATTGCTACTTTGGAATGCACTGCAGAGGACTTATCAAACTTCCAGAACCCAGAAGCCTTTGGCGATGGAAAACTCACCGAATTCGTTCTCACATTCAAACAGAAGAAGACAAGTGCACTGGGAACTAATGTTGAGCCTTTTACTATCGATGAGCCATTCATTGTGACTGTAACTGGTTTCGAGCAGGAAGGTATTGACATCAACCTTCGTGGTCATGAAAATCCTGTAGAGGATACACTTGAGGATGCTTACATGATTTTCAACATCAATGGTAATATCATCTCAAGACCGTTCTATACAGATCCTGTTAGTGTACCATTCATCTTCAACTCTTGTTTCGACTGGGCTGAAGTATGGGAGAGCGCAGAAACTAGTGACCAGAAACTGGAAGACTTCAATGTATTGATGGTAAGCAATGATGGAAAGACGGTTTCTAACAAGGGTTATGCAGATGCGAACTTCACTTATGCAAACACAGCCTTTACTTGGTTTAATGCAGATGACGAGGAAAATTATCTCTTGCTTGATACAAACCAGGAAGACATGCCTGAATGGATTGTAAACTATTATGCTGAGAGCGAAATGGATGAACAGCATGGAAGCTACACTGGCAGAACCATGCTGTCTGTTGAGTGCGAAGCCCTGCCTGAGGGCGTGAAGGGTCGCTATGCTGTTCTCTATATTTATGGTCGTGGTTATACCTCTACAACACCTCTGATTATCATTCAGGGTGACGTAGATCTTAACGAAATCAAGACCGTCGGTATTAAGAACACAAGTGTTAAGCCTATCTCTTCAGAAAAATTCTTCAACCTGAATGGTCAGCAAGTTACTAAGGCCACAAAGGGTCTCGTTATCAAGGACGGTAAGAAGTACATCAACAAGTAATACATTCTTATTTAAACAAAAAAGGGGAATTTCTAACGGAATTTCCCTTTTTTTATGGCTGATTGAATTATTATTCGTAAATTTGCAACCTAAATCGAAAGGTATTATGAAAAAAATCTCACTTCTTATCATTGCAATACTGTTGGGATCAGTGTCGCTGATGGCCAGACCTGGTTATTCTAAACCCGTTGACGTAAAGCAACCTGACGGCACTACTGTCACCCTGCTGATGCATGGCGACGAGTTCCGCCATTTCATGACCACTACAGATGGATTTACCGTCGTGGAAGGAGACGATGGCTTCTACCGATATGCTGATAAAGACAGCGACGGCCAACTGATTGCTACCGATGTCATTGCTAAAAATCCTGACGCACGTAATGACAGCCAGCGCTCTTTCCTTGCCAACCGCAAGAAGATGGTGGCACCAGAGATGACTGAGTTTCAGAAAGAGATGAAGGCCAATAGACTCCTGATGCAGAGAGACTATACCGCACTAAAATCTAGCAATGGCGTTCGGACGAATAGAGCTGGAACCTTGTGGCCAAACATTGACTACAGCAAATTTAAAGGGCTCATAGTTCTTGTTGAGTTCAGCGATAGGAAATTTTTGACCGAAGACCCCCAGAGCTTATATCAGAAACTCACTAGTGAGAAGAATTATCAGGACACATCACATGAACACTTTCCTGTAGACGTAGAAGGAAGTGCCCGCGACTACTTCTACGACAACTCCATGGGAATCTTCGATCCCACATTCGATGTAGTTGGCCCTGTACAGATCAGCAAGAAGGCAACGGATATTGGAGGGAGTAATCCGTCTCCCCAGATTATGGGACCTATTTTCAAAGAAGCCCTCTCTGGAATCGACAGTCAGATAGACTTCAGCCAATATGACATGAATAACGATGGCACCATTGATATGGTCTATTTCATTTTCGCAGGCTATAGCAGCCATATGCCGGGCAACAACAGCAACTACCTGTGGCCACATGCCAATGATTTCTCACAAAATGCAAGATGGTTTGGACTTATCTTTGACCAAAAGAAATTCGGACGCTACGCCTGTAGCGTGGAGTTTTTAGATACCGAACAATATGCAGACGAACACCAGTATTTGGATGGTATCGGTACCATCTGCCATGAGTTCAGCCACGTATTGGGACTAGCCGACCATTACGATACCGATTATGCAGAGAATGGTCAAGCCAAGGCACCCGACGATTGGGATATTATGGCCAGCGGTACAGATGGGAACTATGGTCTGAATCCCGTAGGCTATAATGCTTTTGAGCGCCATGTCCTGGGATTTGCTACGCCAAAGACACTCGACGTTGCCGGTTCCTATACAATAAACCCTCTTAATACCTCTAACGAGTTCTATATACTTAACACTGGTACTAACAAGGAGGACTTCTATATTGAGAACCGACAGCAGACACGCTGGGATCGTTTCCTTCCTGGTCACGGTATGCTCGTATGGCGTGCTGACCTGACGAACGACTATGTGTGGGAAAACAATTATGTCAACAATGTTCCTGGCAACGAACACTTTGAACTGCTCAGTGAAGGTCATGCCAATGATCTGACCACAAACACATTTCCTGCCCTTAAATCATCAAAAGGACAGAATGCCTTGTTTAACCTCTACGACATCACAGAATCGGAAGATGGTATCATCACGTTCGAAGCCAGCACTGATAACAAATTCAGCAACGTGACAGAAGATTTCGAAGCGATGGATATCACCACTGCTGACGCAACAGACGTAAAGGGTGTCTTCTGTAACTGGAACTTGGCGAAAGCCACGATAGAGGAAACGGAAAACACTATTGGTAAAGGTGCACGTATGGTTAAACTGGCAAAAAGTGGTTATCTTGAAACTACCGCTTTCACCAAGCCTGTGTACAAAATTTCCTTCAGCGTATGGAACGGTAATGCCATAGTACGAATCAATGCCAAATACAAGAATGCTAATGATGACTCATGGACCACACTGACCAACAGCAATGGCAACACCACGGAAAGCATTTCCAGAAATGCTTCCACCACGATTACCTTCAATGCACCACTCTATGCAGGAAGCCAGTTCAGAATCACTATGCAGTCTAGCGGTAGTTCCGCTGCCACCTATATTGACGACATTGTTTTTACTTATAAAGACATAGATACAAATGCCATAGAAAGCATTCAGGTTGCACGTCCCGACAACTCGCAGACATACAACCTGAATGGCCAACGTGTGGTGGGTAACCACTATCGCGGCATCACCATTTGCAACGGCAAGAAGAGCGTCAAGCGTTAAGACGCTCTGCCATTGCACGACCAAGGGCCTCACACTGAGCAAACGTCTCGGCAGTGAGGCTCTGTTTTATTTCTACGGGCTCACCCACAGCCTCGTACTTCAGTTTCTCTTCGTTCCATCTGGCTATCTCTGCCACAGCCTTCGATGCCCATCCGTAGCTACCGAACCAACCGAACAGACGACCTTTGATATCCTTCTGCGAGAGTTCTGAGAGCAGCACGTCCATCTCGTGATAGAGTCCAGTGTTATAGGTTGGCGCACCAACAATCAGACCCTTGTAGCGGAACACGTCGCGGATGATATACGAGTGGTGGGTCTTCGACACATTGTGCATCACGATATTCTTCACACCAGCCTCACTGGCAGCGCGTGCTATCACCTCTGCAGCACGTTCGGTATTGCCGTACATCGTGCCATAACAGATTACCAGACCTGGCTCTGCCTCATATTTCGACAGACGGTCATACATCGCCACCACCTTATCGATATACTGATGCCACACCGGTCCGTGGGTAGCACAGATATAGTCCAGCTTGATACCTGCCAATTTCTTCAAGGCCATCTGCACGGGCGTACCATATTTTCCTACGATATTCGAATAGTAACGCTCCATCTCAGCCCAGAACTCATCACAGTTCATCTTCTCGTCGATGATAGCACCATTCAGGGCACCGAAGCATCCAAAGGCATCACCGCTGAATAAGATTTGAGGTTTGAGGTCTGAGGTTTGAGACTTACACAGCGTCACCATTGTCTCTGGCCAGTGCACCATAGGCGTCAGCACGAAGTTCAGCGAGCGGGCACCCAGCTCAATGGTATCACCGTTTTTCACCTCCACGAGGCCTTCTTCCAACTGGTAGAAGCCCTTCATCATATCAAACGTCTTCTTGTTGCCGATGATCTGCACCTCAGGATAGTACTTTTTAATCAGAGCCAACGAACCGCTGTGGTCGGGCTCCATGTGGTTCACCACGACATAGTCGATAGGACGGTCACCTAGCACCTCACGGATGTTCTCCAGGAAGGGCATAAAGAAATCAACCTCCACCGTATCTACCAGTGCCACTTTCTCGTCCACTACGAGATAGGCATTATAACTCACGCCATTAGGCAAAGGCCATAGGCCCTCGAACAGCGTCTTGTTGCGGTCGTTCACACCGACGTAATAGATGTTTTCGGTAATCTGTTTCATAGTTATTATTGTTTTAAGTTATTTGCAAATTCTTTGTCTACATAGTTATTCAGGCTCTTGCACACATTGGCCGAGAACTGCATGGCACAGCCAATGACACTATCCCACTGACTCTCGGTAAGACCAGCATCCATGTGTTCACGAGTGATGTCATATTTCATAAGACCATAGATGAAACCTGCATTGAAATTATCACCGGCACCGATGGTGCTCACCACCCCATTACTCTTCAGAATAGGATACTGCTTCTTCAAGCCACCATCAGCCCTCAGCTCCACCGGTTCAGAGCCATTGGTGCAGATAAACTTCTTCGTATAAAATGATATCTGAGAACGGTAGATGGCATCAGCATCGGTCTTATGGAACATCACGTCAAAGTCCTCGGTAGAACCACGCACGATATCTGCCAGTTCCAGATTCTCCAGGATATTCGGTGTGAGTTTGATGACCTCGTCCTTATGGGATGCACGGAAATTCACATCGTAGTAAAGGATGGCACCGTGCGACTTGGCATACTCCAGAAACCCCAGCACCTGAGGACGGATAACCGGGTTCACAGCATAATACGAGCCAAACACCACGATATCCCCGTCGTTCACCTCTGGATAATTAAAGTCCAGCCGATCCTTGGGATGATCCTTATAGAAGATATACTCGGCGTCATTCTTCTCGTTCAGGAATGCCAACGACAGGGGTGACTTCGAATCCGGATACACCGATACCGACGAGCTGTCAATACCGTTCTCCTCCAGAAAACGGATAATCCGTTGTCCCACACGATCGTTGCCCGTCTCACTGATAAACGAGGCTTTCACACCACAACGTCCCAATGATATCAAACAATTAAAAGTGCTCCCACCAGGCACTGCCGCAATGGGCTGGTCGTCCCTGAAAATAATGTCGAGCACCGTCTCTCCTATTCCTATTACTTTTCGCATCTTTGATTTTTGTATTATTATGGTTGCAAAGATAAACAATAATTCTCAATTTTCAATTCTCAATTCTCAATTATTTTGTACCTTTGCAGCTCAGATGACAAAATACAATACTTTTACACTGGAAAACGGGATGCGTATCATCCACCTGCCTTCAGATTCGCAGGTGGTGTATTGTGGCATCGCCGTGAAGGCGGGCACGCGCCATGAGCAACCTGGCGAAGAGGGATTGGCGCATTTCTGCGAACACCTCTCGTTCAAAGGCACCGAGCATCGCAGTGCCGTTCAGATTATCAATGCCATCGAAGGACTTGGAGGTGAACTGAATGCCTATACAAATAAGGAAGACACCGTCTTCTATTGCGCCATTCAGGCAAAACACCTGAAAAAGGCTGTCGACGTACTCTGCGACATCGTGTTCCATAGCACCTATCCGCAGCACGAGGTGGAGAAAGAGCGTGAGGTGGTATGCGATGAGATAGAGAGTTACGAGGACACACCCGCCGAACTCATCTTCGATGAGATAGAGAACATCCTCTTTGAAGAGCACCCCTTAGGTCATAATATCCTGGGTACCAGCGAGCAGGTACGCCAATACACCAGTGACGATGCCCGCCGCTTCACCGCCCGCTACTACCGCCCCGACAACAGCATCTTCTTTATCAGCGGTAGCGTGGACTTCAAGCGCCTCACGGCATCCCTCAACAACTCTCTGAAGTCATACAAGCCCCAAGGGACTTATGAGTCTAACAACTCCCCCCTCCTTTGGGGAGGGGTTAGGGGTGGGCTCCTCATCCGCCACCGCGGCACGCATCAGGCCCATGTCATCATGGGCACACAGGCCTATGCTGCCGACGACACCCGCCGCTGGGCTTTGTATCTTTTGAATAATATCCTTGGAGGTCCTGGCCTCAACTCCCGCCTGAACCTCTCACTCCGTGAACGCAACGGACTGGTCTATAGCGTGGAGAGTAGCATGGTATGCTATGGCGATACCGGCTGTTGGTGCATCTATTTCGGATGCGACCCACATGATGTGAAGCGCTGCTGCCGACTGGTTCGTCGTGAACTCGACAAGATGATGACGCACCCACTCACCGACTCACAACTACAGAAGGCCAAGCAGCAACTGCAGGGTCAGCTGGCCATTGCCAGTGACAGCCGTGAACAGTTTGCCCTTGACTTTGCCAAGAACTTCCTCCATCAGGGTAAGGAGCGCGACCTCTCTGACATCATGCGTCATATCGATATCCTCACATCAGAAGACCTGCAACAAGTGGCAAAGGAACTCTTTGCTTCAGAGCATATCACCACGCTGATATACAAATAAAAAAGAGTCCAAGATTTTTCTTGAACTCTTTTGTGGACCAGCCAGGGCTTGAACCTGGGACCTCCAGATTATGAGACCAATATAAT
>CAZIKA010000010.1:0-31431 GCA_964539705.1 uncultured Prevotella sp.
CGCTATGATCTACGAATTATCTTATTTGATTCTGCTTCTGCCGCTGCTGTCCTTCATCGTGTTAGGACTGGCTGGCATGAAGATGCAGCACAAGACAGCCGGTCTCATCGGCACTTGCTCGCTGTCGCTGGTCACCATCCTGTCTTACTGGACAGCCTTCACTTATTTCACGGCTGACCGTACCGCAGAGGGTGTTTTCCAGACTATCGTGCCCTTCAACTTCACTTGGCTGCCTCTGGGTAATCTGCACTTCGACATGGGTATCCTCTTGGATCCCATCTCAGTGATGATGCTCATTGTCATCTCTACGGTGTCGTTGATGGTTCATATCTACTCTTTCGGCTATATGCACGGCGAAAAGGGCTTCCAGCGCTACTACGCTTTCCTGAGCCTCTTCACCATGTCTATGCTGGGTTTGGTACTCGCTACCAACATCTTCCAGATGTATATGTTCTGGGAGTTGGTGGGTGTTTCTTCTTATCTGCTCATTGGTTTCTACTATCCTTTGAAGCCCGCTATCGCAGCATCTAAGAAGGCATTTATCGTAACCCGCTTTGCCGATATGTTCTTCCTGATTGGTATTCTGACCTTTGGTTACTTCACCGATTCGTTCAGCTTCTCGTTTGCTGGCGATATCGTGATGGGCCAGGGCACAACTCCTTTCATCGAGGGTAATATGGCAAAGGCCGTTGCTGCTGGAGGTTTCATCATTCCTACCGCTCTGACGCTGATGTTCATTGGTGGTGCCGGTAAGAGTGCTATGTTCCCCTTGCACATCTGGCTCCCAGATGCCATGGAGGGTCCTACACCTGTATCTGCTCTGATCCACGCTGCTACGATGGTGGTAGCCGGTGTATTCCAGATTGCACGTATGTTCCCCCTTTGGATTGAGTACGCTCCTCAGGCTATGAGTATCGTGGTTTGGGTAGGTGTCATCACCGCTTTCTATGCAGCTGCTGTGGCTTGCGCCCAGAGTGATATCAAGCGTGTGCTCGCTTTCTCTACAATTTCTCAGATTGCCTTCATGATGGTGGCTCTGGGTGTTTCTCTGCCTGGCCACGAGGCCATCCTCGACAACCACACACAGCTGGGTTATATGGCTGGAATGTTCCACCTCTTCACCCACGCTATGTTCAAGGCTTGCTTGTTCCTGGGTGCCGGTTGTATCATCCACGCCGTTCACAGCAATGAGATGGCGCTGATGGGAGGCCTGCGCAAGTATATGCCTGTGACTCACATCACCTTCCTGATTTCATGTCTGGCTATCGCAGGTATTCCTTTCTTCTCGGGCTTCAGCTCAAAGGATGAGATTATCACCGCCTGCATGGAATACAGTCCTGTTGTTGGTTGGATCATGACTGGTATCGCTGCTATGACCGCTTTCTATATGTTCCGTCTGTACTACGGTATTTTCTGGGGTACTGAGAACAAGGAGGCTCACGAGCACCACACACCACATGAGGCTCCTCTGACGATGACCATTCCTCTGATTGTGCTCTGTGTCATCACGATGGGTGTAGGTATCTATTCTACCATCGCAGGCTTTGCAGGGTGGGGCGGTTCATTCGGTTCGTTCGTATCAGCAGCTGGTACCGACTACACCATCCACTTCAACACGCAGATTGCTGCAACCTCTACGGTGATTGCTATTCTGAGCATCTGTCTGGCCACCTATATTTATAAAGGTGAGAGTCAGCCTATTGCTGATCGACTGTATAAGACGTTCCCCAAGCTGCATCGCGCAGCCTACAAGCGTTTCTATCAGGACGAGATTTGGCAGTACGTCACTCATCGCATCATCTTCCGCTGCGTTTCTACTCCTATTGCCTGGTTCGACCGCCACGTTGTTGACGGCACATTCAACTTCATGGCTTGGGGTGCCAACGAGGGCGGCGAGAGCCTGCGTGCTTGGCAGAGTGGCGATGTTCGTAAGTATGCCGTATGGTTCCTCACTGGTACCGTAGCGCTAACACTCGTGTTGCTGGCTTTGTAATAACGTAATAACGATATAACGTAATAACGACAATGAATATATTAAGTTTATTCGTTTTAATTCCCGCCCTGATGCTTCTGGGATTGTGGATAGCCCGCAACCTCAACCAGGTGCGTGGCGTGATGGTGGCAGGTTCTTCTTGCTTGCTGGCCCTCTCAATATGGCTTTGCTACTATTTCGTAACCGAGCGTAATGCCGGCAACGATGCAGAGATGCTGCTCGTAGCCTCTACGCCTTGGTTCAAGCCTCTTAATATCGCTTACAGCGTTGGTGTTGACGGTATCTCTGTCGTGATGCTGCTGCTGTCAAGCATCATCGTGTTCACGGGTACATTTGCCTCTTGGCAGCTGAAGCCCCTCACCAAGGAGTACTTCCTTTGGTTCACCCTGCTCTCGACGGGTGTTTACGGCTTCTTCATCTGCACCGATATGTTCACCATGTTCATGTTCTACGAGGTAGCCCTTATTCCTATGTACCTGCTGATTGGTGTATGGGGTTCTGGTCGTAAGGAGTATTCTGCTATGAAGCTCACCCTGATGCTGATGGGTGGTTCAGCCCTGCTGATTCTCGGTGTGCTGGGTATCTATTACTTCAGTGGTCACACCACCATGAATGTCAACGAGATTGCTGCTATGCACAACATTCCCGAGGAGATTCAGAACGCCTTCTTCCCCTTCATCTTCATCGGTTTCGGTGTGCTGGGTGCTCTGTTCCCCTTCCACACATGGTCACCTGATGGTCACGCTTCTGCGCCTACCGCTGTGTCTATGCTCCATGCTGGTGTGCTGATGAAGCTCGGAGGCTACGGTTGTTTCCGTCTGGCTATGTATCTGCTGCCTGATGCTGCTCAGAACCTCTCTTGGATCTTCCTGATTCTGACCACCATCTCTGTGGTTTACGGTGCTCTGAGTGCTTGCGTACAGACCGACCTGAAGTACATCAACGCCTATTCGTCAGTATCTCACTGTGGCTTGGTGCTCTTCGCTCTGCTCATGATGCAGCAGACAGCTGTGACGGGTGCTATCCTGCAGATGTTGTCTCACGGTTTGATGACGGCCCTCTTCTTTGCTCTCATCGGTATGATTTACGGACGTACTCACACCCGTGACATCCGCGAGTTGGCAGGTTTGATGAAGATTATGCCTTTCCTGGCTGTTGGTTATGTTATCGCTGGTTTGGCTAACTTAGGTCTTCCTGGTTTCTCAGGCTTCATTGCAGAGATGACCATCTTCGTAGGTTCATTCGGAGCTCACGAAGTAGCTGGCGACCCCTCATCTTCGTTCCGCATGGTGGCTACCATCATTGCATGTACGTCTATTGTGGTAACAGCAGTTTACATCCTGCGTGTGGTTGGAAAAATCCTCTATGGCGAGGTTGAGAACAAGCACTTCCTGGAACTCACCGATGCCACATGGGACGAGCGCGTTGCTGTATGCTGCCTCATCTTCTGTGTGGCAGGTCTGGGTTGCGCACCTTTCTTCTTCAGCGATATGATTTCACCTGCCGCTGGAAATATTCTTAAGTCAATTGGTGTAATGTAAAAATAGGAGGAAAAAGATTATGAACTATTCACAATTTCTGAATATGATTCCTGAGGCAACATTGATGTTGGCCTTGATCATAGTTTTCTGCGCCGACTTTGCATTACATAAGAGTGAGCGCAAGACCTACGTGCTGAGCGTGCTCACCGGAGCCCTGCTGCTCTGTCAGCTGGTGCCCTGCTTTATGGCAGAGCCCACATCGGCCTTCGGTGGTTTGTATGTTTCTTCTGCTATCGTCAACGTGATGAAGACTGTGCTCACACTGGGTACTTTCATCGTGGTGGTGATGTCTCAGTCGTGGCTCAAGAACAATGCCACCCAGATCTCTGGCGAGTTCTATGTATTGGTACTCTCTACCTTGCTGGGTATGTATATGATGATGTCAAGCGGCCACTTCTTGATGTTCTTCCTCGGACTTGAGATGGCTTCTGTGCCTATGGCTTGTCTCGTAGCTTTCGATCGCTACAAGAAGAAGTCGGCCGAGGCTGCTGCCAAGTACATCCTCACCGCCACCTTCTCAAGCGGCGTGATGCTTTATGGTATCTCGTTCCTTTATGGTGCTGTAGGAACCCTGTACTTCGACGATATGGCAGAGCTGATTCAGTTGACACCACTCACCATTGCTGGTCTGGTGTTCTTCTTCAGCGGCTTGGGCTTCAAGATCTCTCTGGTGCCTTTCCACTTCTGGACAGCCGATACCTACGAGGGGGCTCCTACACCTGTAACGGGTTACCTGAGCGTTGTCTCTAAGGGAGCTGCCACGCTGACGCTGGCTATCATCCTGATGCACGTTTTTGGACGCCTCGTTGAATACTGGGAGCCACTGCTCTGGATTGTCATCATGCTCACCATCACCATTGGTAACCTCATGGCTATCCGTCAGAGCGAGTTGAAGCGCTTCATGGCCTTCTCAAGTATCTCACAGGCCGGTTATATCATGCTGGCTGTTGTAGGCAACTCTGCTGCCAGCCTCACCGCCCTGACCTTCTACGTACTGGTTTACGTAGCAGCCAATATGGCTGTGTTCACCGTTATCAGCACCGTAGAGGAAAATAATGGCGGTCGTACGCAGATGAACGCTTACAACGGACTCTATCAGACCAATCCGAAGTTGGCGCTCCTTATGACGCTCGCCCTCTTCTCTCTGGCTGGTATTCCTCCCTTTGCAGGTATGTTCTCTAAGTTCTTCGTGTTCATGGCAGCCGTAGGTGGTCACGAGTGTGCACCCTTCTGGCCTTACTTCGTGGTGTTTATCGCCCTGATCAACACTGTGGTGAGCCTCTACTACTATCTGCTCATCGTGAAGGCCATGTATATCACCAAGGAGGAGAATCCGTTGCCTACGTTCAAGAATGGCGCTGCCATCAACTGGAGCCTTGCCATTTGCACCGTGGGTATCCTGCTCTTCGGTATCTGTTCTTGCATCTATGAGTGGATTGACAAGGCAGCCGTCATGTAAAGCATGATTTACAACATAGAAAGAGCTCCCGAATACATTTCGTGGAGCTCTTTTTTATATCGCTAATAATATATGAAGCGAAAACTACTTAAGCGCTAAGTTGTAGTTGTAGTAATTTTCATCACCCGTAATTTCCTTAATGACATGAAGGAACGGCGGGAATTTTACTGGCTCGCCTTCTGCAATACCTTTAGTCTCAAGAATGACAAGTCCATCGAGTGCCTCTTTATAGGTATCAACTTCGAAATACTGACCTTTCCAGATAAAACTGTTGCGCTGTTTGCGAATGGTATGACGGTTAGGATCTGCCAGTGAGAGCATCATCTCGTAAAGGCTTAGGTTGATTTGACGTTCTGTAACCAGCTCTTCATTGTCAGAGGTCTTTTTCTTTGTGGTGTGAACATATACTTGCTTCTGTCCCCAACCACGTCTGCGCAGACGTATTTCTGCACCAGGCTCTGCTTGCAGATAGGTCTGCGTAATTTCACTCTGAATGCTGTCCTCTGGGAACGCCCCATTAACTTCCACGATATATTTACGCTCCTCAACGATGGGCTGGGGGAGACCAAGCACATTGGAAATCTCCTTGATGACGCGATTCATCTTGCAGTCAAAGTCATCATGGTTGTTGATGACGCGAAGATGAGGATGTCCCGTCCAGGCATGAATAACCTTTTTGTCCAGTCCGCGCGCAATACGCAGTCCTTCCTCGTTCATCTGCTCATAGCGTTGAGCATTAGTGGATGTGGTGTAATATTGCTCAGCACCATCAGCTGCAGAAACAAGATGAAGCACCGCATCGTAGCGTTCGCGCAACTCAGGCGTAGAGGTTCCTACGGCACGCGTAATCTGATCCCATGTGTCGGGTGTCATATAGGCAGAGATATCCATGGCACCACGATCGCATACGATGATGCAGGGCTTGGTGCACTCTTGCGCCATCCTCATGAACTTATCTTCCAAGGCGAGCTGGATTTCCAGTGTTGCCTTCTCGCCTTCATAAAAGAATCCACGATTCTTAGTCAGGTAGTTCATTCCTGCCTGAGTAAACAAGGTTGGCACCTCAGGAATGGTAAACACTTTGAATCCGAGACTTGAAAAATGCTCGATAATGCGCACCAGAGCGGTTGTCTTGCCTGCGCATGGTCCGCCCGTAAGAACTATTTTCTTGATATCGTTCATTGGATATTTTATTTAGCTTGCAAAGATACGACTTTTTTTCGAAAGAAAAAGAAAAAGTAGTTTTAAAATTTGTACGTGTCGGAAAAATTAAGTAACTTTGCAGCCGCAAACAAAGAAAGGGTTGCCGACATGGCTCAGTTGGTAGAGCAACGCATTCGTAATGCGTAGGTCCCCGGTTCGAGTCCGGGTGTCGGCTCAAGTGAAGGTTGATAAGGGAATGCTCAAAGAATAAGAGTTTCCCTATTTTCTTTTAAGCGTGGAGGATTGTTGCGGAATTAGCTCAGTTGGTAGAGCATTGGCTTCCCAAGCCGAGGGTCGCGGGTTCGAGTCCCGTATTCCGCTCAAAAGAAAATGGCAACAGATTATCAATACATATCCAGTTTACAGAATCAGAAAGTAAAGCAGCTCGTTTTACTCCAGCAGAAATCATCGGAACGTAGAAAGTCCGATCTTTTTGTTGTTGAGGGGCTGCGGGAACTTCGGCATTGTGTTAGTAAAGGATATGAGATAGATAGTATTTTCTTTTGTCCCTCATTACTGCATGAATCGATTGATGACCTTAAGGTGTCACAGATATATGAAGTGACTGAGAGCGTTTACGAGAAGATTGCTTATCGTGGCAGTACGGAAGGGGTGGTCGCTGTGATGCGTATGAAGCATTTACAGCTTGACGACTTGAAGTTATCTGAAAATCCTCTTATCGTAGTATTGGAGAGTGTTGAGAAACCGGGTAATCTGGGAGCTGTGCTACGTTCGGCAGATGCCGCTGGTGCTGATGCAGTAATCGTATGCGACCCGTTGACAGATTTATATAATCCTAATTTGATTCGTGCCAGTATCGGTGCGCTGTTTACTGTTCCTACTGTGTCGGTATCGTCGGAAGCATGTATCGCATTCCTGAAGGCTAAAGGTATCAGGATTCTGACGGCTCAGCTGCAGGATTCAGAGCTTTACTACGATACGGATATGTGTCGTGGTACGGCAATAGTGATGGGCACGGAGGCAACAGGACTAACGAATCAATGGCGAGAATCGGCGGATGCCCATATCCGTATTCCGATGTTGGGACAACTGGATTCTCTGAATGTATCGGTCTCGGCAGCTATTCTGCTTTTTGAAGCAGTAAGACAAAGACAGGGAAGTCGTTAACAAAACAACTTCCCTGTCTTTTTTATAGTGCCTCATCATCAGGTCTTTGTAGGCGTTTCTTGATAATTGGCAGATGCTTCTTCTTCCGAAGATAAGCCTCTTTGCGTACCTCGTAGTCCTGTTGATGTTTCTCTAAATATCCGTCAGCCATCTGCCTTAGTTGTTTGATTTGGCGTAAACAATCTGTATCTTAACGGGAGAATCAGAATTCTTGGTTCCTTTTACCAACTTGGTGCTTGAAAGTGACATATCATGTTCTGCACTTGTTGATGATCCGCTTGAATAAGTTATTGGTACCAATAAGACTTTATTCCAGTTAGGATGCTCATTCTCCCAATTAGGATTCGTGGAGATACCTTTCTGGTAATTGTTCCACATATTTTTTACAAGTGGGATAATACTTGTAAAGTTGTATGTATTGGTAGCAGAGTAACTGGAAGCAATGTAATTGAAATTTGCATAGAATGATGTTTGACTGTCAGGAACATTATTTCCTTCAAAGAAGGAGGTTAAACTGTCTGCCTGAACCATCAACAATGTTTTGGGAATACCAAACATTCGTGTGTCGCTTAATTCATCATTAATGCGCTGGAAGGAAATCTTTGCAGCAAGAATAGAATCGTTTTCGTGGCCTGCGTAAATCTCTTTGATAGGTAGCGTGGCTTCTGTAAACAGACCTGCCGGAGATTTAATATAGGTATAATCAGTCTTTGAAGCCAGATTCTGGATGGCCTTAGCATCGTTGGTAATAACAGTGTTGCGTAGTACCTCGCGCGTACCTGCCATAATATAACTGGACTTGACTGTTAATGTGTCGACTTTATAGCGATAGAAAACGCGTAATCCGATATTCGACACCTTAGCGTGGAAGCCATAACCATCGGTAATCTCAAAAAAGAAACCAGGGCATACATGATGACTGAAGGCATATGAATTCCTAAAGTATTCTGGATGCTGATGATATTGGCGGATAATATAGGTTCCGTAATTGTTGAGCGTTTCTCCGTTATAGACGTAAGGGTCGTTGAGCGATATGCGAATATTGTCAATATAAGAAGAGTTGGCTCTCGTGGTATCTGGGTCGGTCAAATTAAGATAACTGAAAACCTTGCTCTTATTCAATCCAGCGGGATTTGCCATGCCGCGACTAATAGGATTGAAGTTGGAATAATACTTGACACCAGGCTCCAAAGTGGAAGAGAGTTCATGGACAGTCATTTTTATTGATAAAAGGGAGTCCACAGAATTGAAGGGATTACTCAAGTAAAGAATGACGTCGCAAGAATCAGCAATAGGAAGACCGTCCTCGCTCACGCTGACAAATTCTTTTGCCTGAGGTATTGTCTTCGTATCTAAAAGATGGAATTGTGTTGCAAATTCGCTTTTTACATCTGTTTGGGTCTCCGGATCACGAACAAGGCCTAAATAGCATGTGCTACTTTGTGTGAAAACAGAATCTGCAACATAAGACTGAGTCTCAACAGGAAACTCCTTGGGCTCATCTATTTCAAGACGTTCCTCTTCGTTTGTGATAGACTGACCGATGCTGTCAGTATTTTCTCCACATGAATAAATGGCCATTGTCGTAAGAACGACACTAGCCATATAGACGATTTTTTTCATATTACTCCAGTGTTTATTTAGGTTATTCAGGACAAATCTGATCGTAAAATGCCTCATAGGCATCTCCGAAATCTTCGCCTTGGTAACCTAACAGCGGTATTCCTTTGTCTTTTGCGTATTTCTGCAGTGACTTGTTAACATCCTTATCTGATAATATAACGCCATCACTATAGTCAATAGCGAGTTTCCCTAATTCATCAAAGTCGAAATTGTCGCTATACGCTGTTAGCATTTCAGATTTTGCATCCCGGAATTCCAGGCACTCCTTGAAGTTCTCACCCAGCTCGCCCTTTATACTTTTCGTGAAAAGTGATGTGACAACCTTTGTGTTGGCAAATGACGGCTCGTCACTATAGGCGGATTTGATATAGAATGGAACCGCACCACTCATCCATCCTTGGCAATGAATGATGTCTGGAATCCAACGGAGCTTTTTCACGGTTTCTAATACACCGCGTGCAAAGAAGATGGCCCTTTCACCATTGTCAGCATAATCCATGCCGTTCTCGTCAACACCCATTTGGCGCTTAGAGAAATAGTCATCATTATCAATAAAATATACCTGTACACGTGCTGTCGGAATGGAAGCCACTTTGATAATAAGCGGGTGATCGGTATCATTAATGATAAGATTCATGCCAGAGAGTCTGATGACTTCATGCAATTGACCGCGCCTTTCGTTTATGGTACCCCATTTGGGCATGAAGGTACGAATCTCGTGGTTGCGATCCTGCATGACTCGAGGTAATTCACGTCCCATCACCGACATCGTTGTGTCGGGTACATATGGAGATATTTCTTGATTGATGAATAGAATTTTCTTCTTTGCCATCTTTTTTGAAATTAATTTTCAATGCAAAGGTACAAATTAATTTGCATAAATCGGCATAAAATGTACGATTTTAGGAAAAAGTGACATTTTATAGGCTTATTTTTAGTCTTTTTTTTCCATATTTGAGAAAATTGTTGTTATTTTGCACCCCCAAATCAATTGATGATTGTTAAGAATGAAAGTTTTTAAGAAGATTGTTGAGCTGCAGAATGCGCTTTTTGAAGAACGCAAACAGGGAAAGATAATAGGATTGGTGCCGACGATGGGCGCACTCCATGAGGGACATGCTTCACTCGTGAGACGCAGTGTAAATGAGAATGGTGTTACCGTTGTATCGGTTTTTGTTAATCCTACTCAGTTCAATGACAAGAATGATTTGAAAAACTATCCACGCGACTTGGAAGCTGACTGCCGATTGCTGGAATCGTGTGGTGCAGATTATGTCTTGGCTCCAGAAGTGGAGGAGATGTATCCCACGCCCGATACTCGTCATTTTGAATTCCCTCCTGTGTCAACAGTAATGGAAGGTGCTCATCGTCCTGGACATTTTAATGGTGTTTGCCAGGTCGTAAGTCGTCTGTTTTATATTGTTCGTCCAGACAGAGCATATTTTGGAGAAAAGGACTGGCAGCAGATAGCTGTTGTTAAGGCTATGGTTCGTCAGTTAGGATTGGGCGTAGAAATTGTGGAATGTCCTATTGTACGTGATGATGACGGTCTGGCTCGCAGCAGCCGTAATAGTTTGTTGGCACCTGAAGAAAGAGCTATTGCTCCGGCTATCTATAAGGCCCTGAAGAACAGTCTCACATATGCAAAGAAACATACGCTGAAGGAAACTCACGACAAGGTAGTTACTGATATTAATAAGGTTGATGGTCTAGATGTAGAGTATTTCTCCATTGTTGACGGTAATACCTTGCAGGACTTGGATGAATGGGAAGATTCTTCGTATGTGGTAGGATGTATTACCGTCTATTGCGGAAAGACACCTATTCGCTTGATTGACCATATCAAATATAAAGAGTAAGTGATATGATGATAGAAGTAATGAAGTCTAAGTTGCACTGTGTGCAAGTGACAGAGGCAAACTTGAATTATATGGGTAGTATTACCATTGACGAGGATTTGATGGATGCTGCCAATATGATTGCTGGCGAGAAAGTACAGGTACTTGATAACAATAACGGTGAGCGTTTTGAGACTTATATTATAAAAGGTGAACGTGGAAGCGGCTGTATCTGTTTGAATGGTGCTGCAGCAAGAAGGGTACAGGTTGGTGATACTGTCATTATTATTTCCTACGCCTTGATGGATTTTGAAGAGGCAAAGACATTCAAGCCAACAGTAGTGTTCCCTCACGATAATCATTTGTAAGAGTTCTGAGATTGAAATAGAAAACGTCCATTCTAACAAAGTAGAATGGACGTTTTTATTTCCCGCTAAGGGGCAGATTATTGCAACTTCTCGCTGATAAACTTAGCAAGTTCCTCGCCGCGAAGCCCTTTTGCTAATACTTTTCCTTCTTGATCAACGACAGCCGTGAACGGTATCGCACGTACACCGAAGCTTTTGGCTACCGATGAAGTTCCACCTTGCAGGTCTGACATTTGAGGCCATGTGAGTTCCAACTCATTGATGCAAGCAATCCAATCTTCTTTGTTGTCATCGATAGAAATACCCACGATACCTAGTCCTTTCTCCTGATTGTCAGCGAGCAATTGTTTCATTGATGGCATTTCCTCGCGACAGGGTTGGCACCATGAAGCCCAGAAGTCAATCACAGTCAACTTGTTTTGTTTTAGCAGTTCCATGATGCTTACCTCAGTTCCTTCTGGGCTATGCATCTTGAAATCAGAGATAATTGCGCCTTCGTTGGTTGAGAATGTTGTTTTCAGCATACTCAATATATCTTTAATGGCTTGGCGTTCTTGATATGCAACAGGCATTTCAGAGATGTGCTGGATGATTTCATCCTTTGTGAAAACATCGTCATATGCCATTTGTGTCATCAAAGTATATCCTAACTCGTTGTCAAGGTTCTTTAATGCCAGATTCTTGAAATCCTCTTTCATCTGATTCTGAATGTCGGCAAACTGCGAATATACAGCCATTTGAGTCTCAGAGCTTACAGAATCTGCATAGAGAGGTGCGCTGAGTTCTTCAAATTTTTTCTGATAATCGCTCTGCATATTCATCATCTCTTGCAGGGCATCATTTGATTTCGTACCAGAGACTTCGGAGTTCTTGGTTGTGGACAAGAGAACATTGATAGTTCCTGGCTCACGGAAGAAGCCAACCATTGACATATAGTTTGATGCCACGATAGAACACATTATAGTAGAATCGCTCTCACCGCTCCATTCAAACTTTCCGTCTTTCACGATAAGTGTATCCAAGGGGTCAGGTGAATCCATTGACATCACAAATAGCGTGTCACCATCTTCGAATCCTTCAGCGGTTCCTTTTACCTTGAAACTGTTGGAATTACATGATGCAAAGATGGTTGAGGTAACAATAATACCTATGAGATAAAGAACTTTCTTCATAACACTATTTTTATACAATATATTGGTCGCTGATACTCTCGTTTTCAATGACACGGCGAATGGTTTCGGCAAACATATCAGCAACGCTGATTTGCTTCACTTTAGCACAACGCTGAGTATATGGGATAGAGTCAGTGAATACGATTTCCTCTAGGGCTGACTCCTGAACACGATCGCTGGCAGGACCACTCATCACACAATGAGAGGCGCAGGCGCGTACACTCTTTGCACCAGCTTCCATCATAAGGTCAGCTGCTTTGGTAATAGTACCTGCGGTATCAACCATGTCGTCGATAATAACTACGTTCTTTCCTTCTACATCACCAATAATTTGCATGGTGGCCACTACGTTAGCGCGTGCACGTGTTTTATTGCAAAGAACAAGTGGACAGCCCAAATACTTAGCATAGGTGTTAGCACGCTTAGAACCGCCTACATCGGGTGAGGCAATGACAAGCTCATCCAATTTTAAGCTCTGCAGATAGGGTAGCAGTACGCCAGAAGCATACAGATGATCAACAGGAACATCAAAGAAACCCTGAATCTGGTCAGCATGAAGATCCATTGTGATGACACGATTAACGCCAGCAATACTTAGGAGGTCTGCTACTAATTTGGCACCGATACTGACGCGTGGCTTGTCTTTGCGGTCTTGACGAGCCCATCCGAAATAGGGGATGACAGCATTGATTGTACGAGCCGATGCACGTTTGGCAGCATCAATCATCAGCAGCAACTCCATCAGGTTGTCGCTGTTAGGGAATGTGCTTTGTACCAAGAATATGTCACGACCGCGAATCGATTGTTCGTAAGAGACGGCAAATTCCCCGTCAGAGAACTTCGTGATTTGCAATTTGCCCAATGGGCAACCCAAACTTTGGCAGATTTTCTCAGCCAGATATCTCGTTGCAGTACCCGAGAATACCATATAAGAGTCTTGTGTAGTCATTGCTTGATGTAGTACTATTTAATTTGAATATTTTCTAATTGGCTGCTTTTTGCAACTTATGGAAGTGCGAAATCAGTTCTTTATAGTCTTGTTCCTGTTGAATGTTAAAGCGCTTCCAAAGATCTCCGCATATCACAACACCACCAAATCCCAGGTCGCGAATCTGCCTGATATTGTCAAGATTAATACCGCCCATAGCGTAGACATGCTTATCTATGAGTCCTTTCTTGCTGGCATTACGCAAATCCTCTTCGCTCAGCGTTTGTTTGTCGTTTGGATTACTCTGACTATCGAAGATGGTTTTTAAAAAGACATAATCTGCTTTCTTCTTTGCGTCTTGCAATTCATTGATACTGTGGCAGGTGCGACTGAAATGACCTTTATATCCATAGGGCAATTCTGCATCAACCGTATTCAGGTGAATGCCTCTTAAACCAAATTCCTCGCGTAGATAGAAATGGTCGTGTACTGTGATTTTCCTGTAATAATCTTCGGAAAGAAGGGTGAGCAAGCGTTCGGAATAAACCGGCTCAGCCCCAGGTTTATATAAGTGCAGATTGTCCATCCCTTCTTCGAAGAGAGTGGTCAGGATTTTGTCTTCCTCCACGAAAAACGTGGCCTTTGTCAGGATGATAAGTTTCATCTACAACCCCTTTTATTATAAAAGCCCCATCCGTTAAGAATAAGGGCTTTATGTAATTAAGTGATTCCGTCGGGATTCGAACCCGAGACCCACAGCTTAGAAGGCTGTTGCTCTATCCAGCTGAGCTACGGAACCATCCTTGCTTGAGGATTATTCCTCTTTAGCGAGTGCAAAGGTACTCTTTTTTTATGATATATGCAAATTTTCGAGCAGCGAAAGCGAATAATAAATGATTTTTTAGACTTTAAATCTGATATATGACCTATCATCAAATGAATTATTTCCCTTAGTAAATGCCTTAGTAGCTTTAAACTCTCCTATATTTAAAGGGTCGTTTTGGCGTTGCCAATCAAGTTTCTCCTCTGATTCCTGAAGGGTAGGGCAAAGAAAAGGGTAGCCGTCGCTTGCCAGCACAATCTCCCAGGGTTGGAAATCAAGGGTAACGATTCGAACATATTGCTCTGGGATGTTAAAACCGTCAATAACGCTATAGCTTATGTTCTGTTGTTTCATTGACTCTAGCATATATGGAATGATATGCTGTCGGGCAGTGTCGTTAATCAGATATTGTTCCTTTGGCTCTTGGCTTGAAAGTATAATATCTGCACGGCGTCTTGCTAGTTCCTGCTCATATGGTTTAGGATTATCATAATATTCGCCGCCTACCATGCATTGACAATCGCCAATCATCCATATCTCACGTCTTACTCTGCTGAAGATGATAGCACTGGCAGTGAGTCTTTCTTCGGGATGCTCAACCAACCATTCCATTTGTGACTTCTTATAGTGCTTGCGGATACATTTACTGACGCCAATGCAGAACTCATGACAATTGATGCTTTTTGGTGCTTTCTTGATAAAACGCTCAATGATCTGCATGGCGTAACGACCGTTGCTTTTAAAGAAACTGTAACGCCGATTGGTCTTTGAAGTGGAGCCATCAATGACAGCGATGAAATCAGGAGTGATGACGATTCCGTCCTCGCTTTTTATCTTTGGGTTCTTCGGAACGATGCTTTGTTCTATAATTTCCATTGTTGGGTCTTGCTGATGGTGTGGGATAGGGGGGAGGTGAATTGGGGAATAGCTGACGGGCCAAATCCGGACGCCCTATGCGTTTAAGGCTTTGTTCTATGCTGCGCCTTTCCTCGGGTTTGTACCAGAAGAAGAACTGTCGCTGTGCCTGCTTTTCTTGTGGGGTCTTAGCAGAGAACACGGGCTCCAGCGTATAGGGGTTATATCCTGTGTACCACATTTCTGTGGCTACCGTCATTGGCGTTGGCGTAAAGTCTTGTACTTGCTCCAACTGGAAGTCCATATTCTTAGTTAAAACAGCGAGTTCTGCCATATCCTCTTCGTGGCAGCCTGGGTGACTACTGATGAAGTAGGGGATGATCTGCTGGCGTAAGTTCTCTTCCCGATTGATGCGGTCGAAGATACGCTTGAACTCTCCAAACTGTGAGAACGATGGCTTTCTCATCAACATCAATACACGATCGCTGGTATGCTCTGGTGCTACTTTCAGTCGTCCACTGACATGCTTGCAAATTAGCTCGCGAGTATATTCTTGTGTAGAGCGGTTTGCCTCTTCGTCTTTGCTTCTGTGTAGGAGCAAATCATAACGTACACCGCTGCCAATAAAGCTGCGCTTGATGCCAGGCAACGCATCGACGGCCCGATAGACGTCGAGTAACTTCTGATGGCTGGTGTCCAAGTTCAGACAAATCTGGGGATGGATACAACTGGGACGCTTACATTTTTCGCAAGCATTCAAATTGCGTCCATGCATACCATACATATTGGCACTTGGACCTCCAAGGTCACTTAGATAGCCTTTGAAATCGGGCATCTCAATAACCTGCTTTACCTCTTTTAATATGCTTTCTTTCGAACGACAGGCAATAAATTTGCCCTGATGGGCTGATATCGTACAGAATGCGCAGCCCCCAAAGCATCCGCGATGAATGTTCACGGAGAACTTAATCATATCGTAAGCCGGAATACGCTTACCTTTATACTTTGGATGTGGTTGACGGGTGTAGGGCAGGTCAAACGATGCATCAAGCTCTTCTGTTGTCATTGGCGGATGTGGTGGGTTAACCACTACGTATTGATTGCCCACCTTTTGGAACAACCTCTGGGCGTGCATCATGTTCGATTGTTCCTCAATATAACGGAAGTTTTCTGCCTGAGACTTCTTATTTTGCAGACATTCCTCGTGTGAATGCAACACAATGTCGTCCTTCGTAGGCTTTATATCCTTGGAAAGATAGACAATCTGAGGCAGTTTTACAAGTTCGTGATCAGGTAGACATCCATAGGTGTCAGCAATGCGAGCCAACTCAATGGTGGTCTTCTCGCCCATACCATAAGTAATCAAGTCGGCACCACTATCTAATAAGATGCAAGGACGAAGCTTGTCTTGCCAATAGTCATAGTGGGTGAGTCTGCGTAGAGAGGCCTCAATACCTCCCAGCACTACAGGTACATCAGGATAAAGCTGCTTCAGAATCTTTGTATAAACAATGGTAGGATATTCTGGACGCATATCATGACGACCATCAGGTGAATAGGCATCCTCAGACCTCAGACGACGTGCAGCAGTATATTTGTTCACCATCGAGTCCATACAGCCAGGAGCAATGCCGAAAAAAAGGCGTGGACGTCCTAACTTTTTGAAGTCGCGATAGTCACCGTGCCAGTCGGGTTGGGGCACAATCGCAACTCTATAGCCAGCAGCTTCTAGTGTGCGACCAATAACCGCAGCACCAAAAGAAGGATGGTCAACATAAGCATCGCCCGAGAACAGGATGACATCTACCTCATCCCATCCTCGTAATTCCAATTCTTTCTTTGTAGTTGGTAAGAAATCAGTCAGCCGATACTCCATCTTCTGTTTGTGTCTTCTTCCAATCCAGGAACAGTTGAATCAGGTTCTGCAATCCCAATGCTTTCATGTTTGGATGATATATGACATCCAGACAGAGGTCGAGCAATTGCTTGTCGCGTCCTGCTTCTGACTCTAATAGTGAACGGATGTTCAACTTCAGTTTGTCGAGCACATCTTCGTCAACGTAGCCATTGGAATCGATGAGGTCACGTAGCAGTTGATATTGCTCTATTGTTGCTAGATGCTGTTCGTTTACCTCAATACTTCTTGTGCCTGAAGCGTTAGTTTGTATTTTTGCCATAATTATCTGTTAATTAGAAATTTCAGTATTCCTCGCATAATGGATTCTCGTTGCTGTTTGTCGATGATACATTCGAAGGGGAAGCCCATCGTAAATGTATGGAAATCGGAGCCTTGATAGGCAACGGCAGCGCAGGTCTCATTATCGTAAATCATCGTAGGAAAGGCCTTTTCGCAGGAAGGCAACAGTATTGCACTTTGTGGAGCTGCATAGTGCTTCTCGTTAAGCTGTCGATAGAAGTTAAAGTTAATGCCCAATCCTCTTACTTTTTCACTTAATTCGTTGTTGGTTCCTTCAAACCTAACCTTCAATATGTCAGCAAGAAAAGACTTGTCTTCGTCTGTAGTCATGTCTGAACCGAAATATGCTCCACTTACTAAGAGGTTACCTCCACATGCCGTATAGTCTCTAAGACGTTCCTGCATTGACTGATGAAAGCTTTTGTAGCGAATCAAACTGTTTTCGTCATTCTTTTCCAAACCTAAAATCATGTCAATGATTTGGTATTTGCTTAGGTCGCAGTCTCCTTTTTCTATTGCTACAGACGAACTGCTCACAATATTGTAATCACCAGCTGTCCGAATGGCCTTAGCATGTGTGGTAACGTAGTTGAAATCGTTGCCAGCAATAAACATTCCTTGCAAATCCTGTGTTGTATATCCTAAGCCAGTGGAATCTTCAATACCCATTTTGTTGACGTCGAACACTCTCTGCAATCCAAGCCATCCTGCTGTTCTACCATAAGATACGCCTATATCTTCATTTAAATCAAATCCTTGTCCAACCTTACTGATGGCAGGTGCTGCCAGACGATGGAATCCATTTACTATCATTATGGTCTTTGGGGATTTTGGATTATAGAGTGCGCTAAGGACTTCCGTAGGAAAACTCTGTCCGCCTTCATTAATGGCTGTCACCTGGAAATGATAGAGCACGTTTGGCTTCAATTTTACGCGACACGACGTGCCTCTCAACATGGTGCCGTTGTCAAATCCCGTTTCATCTTGAGCAATATATAGGATATATCCTGTTGGTGCCGATGTGGGTTCTTGTCCGTCAATGACGCCTTGCCAACTGATATTCACTTCGCCTGCATTGTCTGTAAACTCGATGTGGAAGCGATCAGGAGCCAATGGCTGTACGACGGCTTCCTTGTCGTGACGGCTTGTCACGTAGCGCAGAATTGATTTATAGATGGATCTTGCCATCGTGAAGCGGAAGTTGGGGTCTTGTGCATAGCGCATATCGCCGAAGTTCTGGTGGGACAAGGTCTCCAGGATGGCGCTGGGCACTATTGGCAGACGTGTCTCAGAATAGTTGCGGTCTCTAACTTGTCTTTTTGTCCAGTCTCCATAACAGTATTTCAGGTCGGTGGTCAGGTTGTTTAATAGCTCTGTGGCAAGTTCTTTTGAAGCGTCTCTGTTGATTCCTGCAGCCAGACAACTGTCGCCATAATGCGTTGTGCAAATAGAGAGGGAACCATATACACCTTCTCCTGTTTCCGTATAGCCTGCATCGCTATGAATGGCAAGTGAAAGCTCGATGGGAACATGACGTCCTACGGAATCTGGCGCATAGACTGATCCTCCGCATAGTAGGTTCGTCATGAGTGAACGTGCATTCAGGTCGTCACCGTAATCGTTCTGTCCATTCTTGCTACTGTAAACCTTATAGGGCATACCGGCCCATTGGGCATAATAGCGAGCGCCTTCCAAACATCGTGGCAGTCCGCTGGTGATGCCTCCTCGTTCTATGTTTCCCATGCCGCCACCAAAGCGCACGGCATCAGTAGTTACGATTCCCTTGTGCTTACTTAGGTTGGAAACTACCACCTTGTTTCTTTCGCTGCATCCTTCGTCAAATTCAAAAGTTCCCAAGTAAACCCACGTTAAGCCTCCCATCTGCTGGTTAACTGTAAATACCGTTTTCTGTCCTTTGTGGAAAACGGTATAGTGGGCATCGTCGATGCTGTTTTCTACGGTCTGATAACTTACATAAACAGCATATCGTCCGTCTTCAGGAATGTCGGGCTGATAGGTAACGGTGCTTACTCTGCTTTCATGATGGGTAGTTTCTGCCATTCTGGCTGTGCCTGCTTCAAAGGGATTCTCATTGTCTTGGTAGGAACCCTGATGATAAGCAAATCCTTGGTTGGGTGCTTGCTCCCATGCATAGCGCAGGTTTTGCTCATGATAGTTTTTCAGCGAGGGCAAATTGTCGTTGTCTACGATGACCTCGTTTTGTTGCCAGTCTCGCTCACGTGGCGTGAAGACATTGGCCCCTGAATTCTCAAGCATAGGAATTAGATAGGGCACCACGATGGTTTGAGTAAAGAGGTCTTCTGTTGTACCAAAGAGAGGTGGACGTTGCCAACGCCATCGTCCCTCCTTGTTGTCAAAATAGCGACCGTGACTAGCCCATAGCGAGATATGGCGTCCTTCAAGTCCGCTTTCAATCTCGTATGGTCGTGAAATATTTTTTACCCAAGGCTTTCCTTTGTAGTCAATCTGCCCCCACGATGTCTGTGCACTCATGGTATTTGTGAGGCCAATGATAAAAAGCCAGAGAAAGCAAAGTCTATACATTTCCGATAGTGAAGAGGGCTGGATTTTTGCCTTTGAAGTCTTTGTAATAGAGTTTTATCTCGCGCATATCCTTTTCCAAGTCACCTGTTGGGATGATTGTTTTGGTACACTGGATATGCTTTTTCTCATAGTCAAGCCCATAGAGAATAATGGGGATTTCAGCTTTCAGGGCAATGAAATAGAAACCTTTTTTCCATTCCTCTACGCGCGAGCGCGTGCCCTCGGGTGTAATACATAGGTGGAAAGTCTTAGCATGCTTGGCTGTCTCTGCCATAGAGTCGGTCATGCTGGTGTGTTTCTGACGATATACGGGTATGCCTCCCATCGCTTTGAAGATGGGACCCAAAGGCCAGAAGAACCACTCCTTCTTCATCAGGAAGTTGCTGCCTAGTCCTTTTGCTCCATTATAGAGCTGACCAATGAGAAAGTCCCAATTGCTGGTATGGGGTGCCAGACAGATAATGTATTTATCGGGATGTGCTTCCGTTACTTCCGCAGTCCATCCCATTTTTTTGAATAATAACCAGTTACAGAATTTCTTCCACATTTACAAATTGATAATTTGATCGGCGATTTCGCTAGCTTGTGCAGCAAATTTCTCGCGTAAGTCTTTAAAATATACCTTTGCAGCAATGCCAGGTTCTGGGTGTGACACACGTCTGATATAGTTACATTGGGTTTTGATAATCGCCACAAGCAATGCATCAGCGTTGTCTTTATTGGTTGTGTTACCATACAGCGAAGCTGCGACAGCTTCAGAAAACAGTTCTTCACAGATCTGATTGATAGCTTTCTTTAAGGATCTTTTGTTTGCCATAGTCTTAAATAGTTTTGAATCATTTGCAAAGATAAGAAATAAAAATGATACTTCCAAATTCTTTCAGAAAAATTTAAAGATTAATGTATCCGTTTAGAAATTAAAGTGTATAATAGTCTTTCGTCTTGAGGAGCCGTAAGCTCGAGGGGCAGGAACTGGCAGTTCCTCCTTGACGAACAGGCAGCTCCTCGCCGAGGAACTGGCAGCTCCTTAGAAGACACCATCAATAGTTGAAAAAAGTTGCTATTTGTTTGGCTTTTCTGTCGATATTATGTAATTTTGCAACGCAAAACTAATCATAAAGCAAAATTAAAGAAATGACACAGAGATTTTTACTTGGCTTGGTTGCACTCATGATGTGCACTTTGGCTATGGGTAAGAAAAAGACGGTAAAGCAGGACTTGTGGCCAGACGGAACGCAGATTTCTGCGTGGTTCAGCGATACGTCGAGAGTTGACGTTGGAAAGTTGGGAAAACGCTACGTTGTTACCGACTATGGTGTAAAGAACTATTCCGAACAGGTGCAGACAGAGAAGTTGCAAGCCGTGATAGACCGCTGCGCTAACGAGGGTGGTGGCGTTGTCGTCATCCCTCGCGGTTTTGTGGTGAGCGGATCGCTGTTCTTTAAGCCTGGTACACATCTTTATATTGAAGAGAACGGAGAACTGCGTGGTAGCGACCGTATACGTGACTTCAAGTTGGTGAAAACCCGTATGGAGGGTCAGACTCTGAACTATTTTGCGGCATTAGTTAATGCTGATGGCGTAGATGGTTTTACGATTACAGGCCCAGGAACAATCAATGGTAATGGACAGGCCTACTGGGAGGAGTTCTGGATTCGCCGTCAGTTCAACAAGAACTGTACTAACCTGGAAGCCATGCGTCCTCGAAATGTGTATATCTCAAATAGTAAGAACGTAACGGTGCAGGATGTACGCATCATCAATTCACCTTTCTGGACTAATCATCTTTATAAATGCGAGAATGTGCGCTATCTGGGATGCTATATCTTCGCACCTACTAATAATGTGACGCCTGTTGACCCTAAGCGTGGTGCACCTTCGAGTGATGCTATCGATTTGGATGTCTGTAAGAATGTATTGGTCAGCGGATGTTATATGAGTGTTTGCGATGATGCTGTGGTATTGAAAGGCGGCAAGGGAACATGGGCTGACAAAGATGCCGATAATGGGCCTTGCGAGAATATCCTGGTTACTGACTGTACTTATGGAAAAGTACACGGATGCATGACACTTGGTTCTGAGAGCCTGCACGACAAGAATGTGATTCTCCGTCGTTGTAAGGTACACGAGGCCAATCGCGTTATCTGGCTGAAGATGCGTCCTGACACACCTCAGCACTATGAATACGTTACTGTAGAGGATCTCACAGGCGATTGTACGTCGTTCCTGGTGGTTCGTCCCTGGACACAGTTCTTCAAACCCGAGAATCGCGAGGATATGCCACTTTCGCAATGCAACAACATCACGTTGCGAAATATTCAGATGGACTGTCAGAACTTCTTTGATGTAGGGACGTCAGAAAAATATCGCCTGACTGACTTTACCTTCGAGAATATTCAGGTAACTGACAAAAAAGAAGCTTTCAATCCTTCATTCATCGAGAAATGCATCGTTAAGAATGTCGTGATAAACAAGGTGAAAAAGGATTAGAAATAATAATTTATTGAATAGGCGTGTCAAATTGTCAGCAGGGACAGTTTGGCACGCTTTTCGCTTAGACGATGGCAGAATATTTAATTTAAAACTTAAAAATATTAGAATTATGAACATCAAACCATTAGCAGACCGCGTGCTCGTAGTACCTGCACCGGCTGAAGAGAAAATCGGTGGAATCATCATTCCTGACACAGCAAAAGAGAAACCCCTTCGTGGCATTGTAAAGGCTGTCGGTAAGGGCACTAAGGACGAAGAGATGATCCTGAAGGCTGGCGATGAAGTGCTCTATGGCAAGTATAGCGGCACAGAGATTGAACTCGAAGGCGAGAAGTTCCTGATGATGCGCCAGAGCGATGTGCTCGCTATCATCGAGAAATAATTTAGCATTAAGCATTAAGAATTAAGAATTATAACTATGGCAAAAGAAATTAAATTCAATATTGACGCCCGCGATGCTATGAAGCAGGGCGTTGACCAGTTGGCTAACGCAGTCAAGGTAACTCTTGGTCCTAAGGGCCGCAACGTAGTGATTGAGAAGAAGTTTGGTGCTCCTCAGATTACCAAGGACGGTGTTACCGTTGCTAAGGAGATCGAGCTCGAGGATCACTTCGAGAACACTGGCGCACAGCTCGTTAAGAGCGTAGCTTCTAAGACTGGTGACGATGCTGGTGATGGTACCACAACGGCTACCATTCTGGCTCAGGCTATCGTATCTGAGGGTCTGAAGAACGTTACCGCAGGTGCCAATCCTATGGACCTGAAGCGTGGTATCGACAAGGCTGTGAAGGCCGTTACCGAGTTTATCGCAAAGAACGCTGAGCAGGTGGGCGATAACTACGATAAGATTGAGCAGGTAGCTACCGTTTCTGCCAACAACGACAAGGAGATTGGTGAACTGCTGGCTGAGGCTATGCGCAAGGTGTCTAAGGATGGTGTCATCACTATCGAGGAGAGCAAGAGCCGCGACACTCACATTGGCGTTGTCGAGGGTATGCAGTTCGATCGTGGTTATCTGTCAGCTTATTTCGTTACCGACAGTGAGAAGATGGAATGTGCTATGGAGAACCCCTACATCCTCATCTATGATAAGAAGATTTCAAATATCAAGGAGTTCCTGCCTATCCTGCAGCCTGCTGCCGAGAGCGGTCGTCCTTTGCTGATTATTGCCGAGGATGTTGACTCAGAGGCTCTGACAACACTCGTTGTCAACCGTCTGCGTGGTGGTTTGAAGATCTGCGCTGTGAAGGCTCCTGGCTTCGGTGATCGTCGTAAGGCTATGCTTGAGGATATCGCCGTACTGACTGGCGGTACAGTGATCAGCGAGGAGAAGGGCTTGAAGCTTGAGCAGGCTACCCTCGAGATGCTGGGTACTTGCGAGAAACTCACCGTTTCTAAGGACAACACCACTATCGTGAATGGCGCTGGCGACTCACAGGCTATCAAGGACCGTATCAATCAGATTAAGGCTGAAATCGAAAATACCACCTCTTCTTATGATAAGGAGAAGCTGCAGGAGCGTCTGGCTAAGTTGTCAGGTGGCGTAGCAGTACTCTATGTAGGTGCTAACAGCGAGGTAGAGATGAAAGAGAAGAAGGATCGCGTTGACGATGCTCTCTGCGCTACTCGCGCTGCTATCGAGGAAGGTGTCGTTGCAGGTGGTGGTACCACTTACATCCGCGCTCTCGATGCTCTGGCTGACGTAAAGGGTGATAATGCCGACGAACAGACTGGTATCAACATCATCAAGCGCGCCATCGAGGAGCCTCTGCGCCAGATTGTCACCAACGCAGGTGGCGAGGGTGCCGTGGTTGTTCAGAAGGTTCGCGAGGGCAAGGGTGACTTCGGTTACAATGCTCGCCTCGACAAGTACGAGGATATGCGTGCTGCTGGTGTTATCGATCCTGCAAAGGTATCTCGTGTGGCTCTTGAGAATGCTGCTTCTATCGCAGGTATGTTCCTCACTACCGAGTGCCTCATCTGCGACAAGCCCGAGAAGGAGCCTGCAATGCCAATGGGTGGCGCACCAGGCATGGGCGGCATGATGTAATAAGCAAAATTGACAAGTCAATATAACAAAAAAGGAATGAGATGTATTTAATACGTCTCATTTTCTTTGATTTATGTCAAGAACCTATGATTTTTGATATAAAATCGTTTGGCATCTCAAAAATTAATGCATATCTTTGCATCAGAAAAAGATATTTTTTGATTTGTTTTAGTAGATTAGTTTTTAAGTAGTTTGTTTTTGAAGCCGGTTGTCGTGAGACAGTCGGCTTTATTTTTTGACTATTTCCTGAAATCCTACAAGGCGCCACGCCCTTTCTGATGTTGCCTTATAGTAGACTAATGCCTGGTATTTGTTTTCTGTTTCGAAGAAGCTGCCTTCTTCCGGTAGGGTATGCGTGGTACCGTCGTAATCCATCAGTAGCAGCTGATAGTTATAATAGCCCAGTTTCTGCATGACGGTCAACTTATAGACCTGTTCTGCTTCATCGTATTGCATGATGTAGTTGTCCAGAGGCTCTGTAGTCCATCTGCCGTTGAGCACGATATGTGCATCGCTGTATTCGCGCAGGGGCTTTAGGAAATAATGCACATAGACATATTCCGAGGTTCGCTCGGCATCGTAGTTGTCGCTGTTTCGTAGCAGGAAAGCACCATCGGTATCCTCGTCGTAAAGATAACTCCTGCGCTGTTCACAAGGGTAGGGTACTGCATGCCAGGTGTTTGTCTCCTTGTCCCACATCACATCAGCCAATCCCATTGAGAGATGACGCGGATCGAGTACCTCGAACTTATGATATTCGTTGCCAGCATCGAAGATGAGTCTTCGGTTGTGCTCCCATTGAAATGCCTGAGGGGTGATATAGTTGGGCTTGATGTTGACCTTCATATTATCCTCGCGTCCGTTTTGCATGACGAAGGTTTGCAATTCTTCGTCTATCCGTGTTACCTTCAGTCCGTTAAGTTTGACGGTCATGTTGACTTGCTGATAGCGGCCGTTCAGGTCGATATCAGTATTAGTAGTAACGCCAAGTCCTACGTTGGTGATTGGCTCCAGTACTCTGAACTCTACGACGGCGGCATCCTCCTGAGTCTCGTCATCTACGATGTGCAGTCGGTAGTTGCCGCTGATGCGCACGTTGGTTTGCTCGTTGGGAAAGTCGAAGGCGTAGTTTGTATAGAGTACCGAAGTGTTGATAGAGTTGTCATACTCGTCAATAGGCTGATCGTTGATACCTTCCAGCCAATCGGCATCGAAGAGCCCCTCCGTTGGTGTCCAGTCGGGGTTGCAGGGCTCTACGTGGTAGGTAAAACGCTTATAGTTGTGCGACAGCTCATCGAAACTGATATGCATCACATCGTGGCCTTTGAGTTGCAATACAGGCAAAGCCTCAAAGTCATCGTTGAGAATAACCTGCAGACTCTTGATGTTTGGCATCTTAACGCTGTGCCAGGCATTGGCAGCCAGCGGTATGATGAGTAGTATCGACAGTATGACTTTCTTCATTCTTTTCATTTGAATAAAGGGACCCTTGAGTTGCTCAAGAGCCCCTTTTCGTATCGATGTCGGAGATGATTAGTCTTCGTCCTTGAGTTCAGCCTCGTGCTCCTTGATGAGCTGTTGCTGGATATCATTGGGAACGAGCTCGTAAGAAGCGAACTTCGTGGTGAACGAAGCGCGACCGCCTGTGATAGAGCTCAGTGCGATAGAGTAGCTTGAGAGCTCCTTCAAAGGAATCTTTGCGCTCAGCTTCTGATAGCCAGCCTCAGAGTCCATACCCATGATGATAGCGCGGCGTCCCTGCAGGTCGCTCATCACATCACCCATGTAGTCAGAGGGTACGTAAACCTCGAGGTCGTAGATTGGCTCCAGCACCTTAGGACCAGCCTCGCGGAAGGCTGCTGAGAAGGCGTTACGAGCAGCGAGCATGAACGAGAGTTCGTTAGAGTCAACGGGGTGCATCTTACCATCATAGACGATGACGCGCACATCGCGGGCATACGAGCCTGTCAATGGACCTTGCTCCATACGCTCCATGATACCTTTCAGGATAGCAGGCATAAAGCGCATATCGATAGCACCACCTACCACAGAGTTGATGAATACGAGCTTGCCGCCCCATTCTAGGTCTTTCTCTTCCTTCGACTTGATGTTCATCTTGAACTCCTGTCCGTTAATGGTGAAGCTCGTAGGATCGGGCATACCGTCAGCATAAGGCTCCACAATCAGGTGAACCTCACCAAACTGTCCTGCACCGCCTGACTGCTTCTTGTGACGATAGTCGGCACGAGCCATCTTTGTGATGGTCTCACGATATGGAATCTTCGGCTCCAGATAGTCAATCTTAATCTTCTCGTTGTTCTCCATACGCCACTTCAAGGTACGCAGGTGGAACTCTCCCTGTCCGTGAACGATGATCTGGCGGAGCTCCTTCGACTGCTCAACCACCCATGTAGGATCCTCCTGACGCATCTTGGTCAGGGCCACCATCATCTTCTCGGTCTCAGCCTCGTTAACGGCCTTGATAGCACGAGAGTACTTGGAGTTAGGATACTTGATGAAGTCATAGCGCCACTCGCAGTCCTTGCCGTCGAGAGCGTTGCCGGTCTTCACGTCCTTCAGCTTCACGGTACAGCCGATATCACCAGCCTTCAACTCATCCACAGGAATACGGTTGGCACCAGCGCAAGCATAGATGGTACCGATGCGCTCCTTTGAGCCGCGATCTGCGTTGGTCAGGTCATCACCAGCCTTCACGCTTCCGCTCATCACCTTGAAGTACTGCACCTCACCGATGTGTGGCTCAACGCCAGTCTTGAAGAAATAAAGTGATGTAGGACCGGCTGCGTCAGGATTAACCTCCTCACCGCGTGTATTGCGAACCTTTGGCATCTCGCTAACGAAAGGAACGACGTTGCCCAGGAACTCCATCAGACGGCGTACACCCATATCCCTGCCTGCACATACGCAGAACACGGGGAAGATAGAGCGTGTAACGAGTCCCTTGCGGATACCCTCGCGCATCTCGTCCTCAGTCAGGCTCTCGCTCTCAAAGAATTTCTCCATCAGCGTATCGTCGTTGGCAGCGGCAGCCTCTACGAGTGCAGCGTGCAACTCTTTAGCCTTGTCCATCTGGTCGGCAGGGATGTCCTCGATGATAGGAGCGCCACCTTCTGGCTTCCATGAATACTTCTTCATCAACAGTACGTCGATAACGGCATTGAAGCCAGCGCCTGTAGCGATAGGATACTGTACGGGTACGCACTTGTCGCCGTAGATCTCCTTCATGTTGTTCAGCAGGGCGTCGAAGTCGCAGTTGTCGCGATCCAGCTGGTTTACCAGGAAGATAACGGGCTTCTGTAACTTGTCGGTATAGCGGAAGGCATTCTGCGTACCTACCTCAGGACCATACTGTCCATTGATTAGAATCACGGCCTGGTCAGTGACGTTCAGAGCGGTGATAGCACCACCGACGAAGTCATCGGAACCTGGGCAGTCAATGATATTGAGCTTTTTATTGTTCCACTCTACATGAAAAACAGTAGAGAACACCGAGTAGCCGTATTCCTGTTCTACAGGGAAATAGTCGCTCATGGTGTTCTTACCCTCCACGCTGCCGCGGCGCTTGATGATGCCGGCCTCGTAAACCATTGCTTCGGCAAGAGTAGTCTTGCCGCTACCCGCACTGCCAAGCAATGCAATGTTTTTAATCTCGTTTGTCTGATAAACTTTCATACTTTATAGTTTTTAGGTTATAGGTATTCAAATTTGTGGGTTCGAAATTAAGCATTTCCAATGAAAACGCCAAAGGTTTATTTTAAATATTAAGATATTTTTACAAAAGAGACCTTGCTGCGACAGCATTCAGTGCCATCAGTGCGCACGATACGCACGCAAAACTCGTTCTCGCCAGTCTTCTCGCGATAGAACGACAGTTTGTCGCCGCCATGTGCCTCGGCTACGTAGGCTATCTCGAAGCGTTTGACGATATTTTCTCTATACCAGTCCACGCTCCACAGGTCGAGCACGTGCTCAATGTATTTCACGGAGTTGATGTGTCCGTTGATGTCTACATCATTATAATAGGTGTCGATGGTGTGTACCAGTTCCGCATTGTCTGACATTTTCACACGACCGCCCTTATCGATGGGGCAGGGTTTGTCGCTGACTATCCAGTCGTTGATGGCACCGTTGTCTATCGAGAATATATCAGTTGGCTGACGGCTCTCTGTGTCTATCATGGCCCAGATAGAGCGTCCGTAGCCGTAGACTTTACCGTCCTCGCCAGTTACGGCGAAGTTACGGCTGGTAAAGAAGCGCATGGCCGATTCCACCCATGTCTCTACGTTGAACTTCGTATATTGTACGGGCATTTCCTCCATCTCAATGGCCAGTCGTGAGAGCACCCACGAACGATTGATGGTCATCAGGTATTTCATGCCGAATCCTCTTGCCGAGGAGTGGAAGTCGGCAGCGTTGAGCATGTGGTTGCCCATGTGACCCATGAAGAGTCGCCCTGCGAAGTCGCAGTGGAACGGCTCAGCCATGAACTCGTATTTTCCTACTTTTTCCATACACTTCTCACTCATCACTTCTCACTTCTCTCTCGTTCTTCCAGGAAAGCGCTCACCTGCTCCTGCATCCCACGAGTTACGGCTATGCGTCCGCTGCGGGTGTACTGCAGCACACAATCGAAGGTGTCGAGTGCACGGAACAGCTCGATGATATCGTCGGTCTTGCCGCTCTTCATCACAATGGTATAGGTGGGGTTCACCTCGGTAATGGTAGCGTCGTAACGGCGTATGGTACGTGATATTTCAGGATTAGCCAGAACCTTTTCCGTAGAGAGCTTGTAGAGTCCTGCTTCACGGATAAAGAGTTGGTCGTCGGTGAAATAGTTGGCCTTCACCACATCTATTTTCTTCTCTATCTGACGCGTAATCTTGATAATCTGATCCTCGTCGCTCCATGCGGTGATGGTGTATTTGTGTACGCCAGGAATACTCGATGCCGACACGTTCAGGCTCTCGATGTTCACCTGACGGCGTGTGAATACAGCCGTTATCTGGTTCAGGATACCTGCCACGTTCTCTGAATAGACGAGTAGGGTGTATAGTTTGTTCTTCTCTTCCATTTTAAATCTCAAGTTTCATATCATTCACATTCATGCCTGGAGGTGTCATTGGCAGCACGTCATCGTCTTCCTTGATGGCACATTCCATGATAAACGGTCCGTCGGTATTGAGCATCTGCTCTACGGCCTTTGCCAAATCCTTACGGTCGGTCACGGCAATGTAAGGGATGCCGTAGCCCTGTGCGATAGCCTCGTAGCAGGGGTTCATCATTTTGGTGAACGACTTGCGTCGCATCCAGAACATATCCTGCCACTGGCGCACGTTGCCTAGGTAGTGGTTGTTCATCAGTATCATCTTCACCGGCGCCTTCTGTTCCATGATGGTACCCAACTCCTGGATATTCATTTGGAAACCGCCGTCGCCCATGAAGCAGCACACCTGACGCTGGGGTGCTCCGAAGGTGGCTCCTATGGCTGCTGGCATACCGTAGCCCATCGTTCCCAGTCCTCCACTGGTACAGATACTTCGCTTATGGTGATACTTGAAGTAACGGGTCGCAAATAGTTGATTCTGACCAACATCCGTTACCAGTACGGCATCGTCCTTTGCCTGCTGTGCTACCGCGTTTACTACCTCGCCCATCAGCAGTGGCCCCTCCTTGGGATGGATGGCTGGCTCTATCACCTTCTCGCGTTCCTTATTATTAAGTGGCTCAAACGAGTCGCGCCATTCCTTGTGATTGTTCGCATTAACCAAAGCGGTGAGTGCAAGGAGCGACTCTTTGCAGTCGGCCACTACAGCCACGTCGGTCTTCACGTTCTTGTCTATCTCGCTGCGGTCTATGTCCAGGTGGATAATCTTCGCCTGCTTAGCGTAGGTCTTCAGGTTGCCCGTCACACGGTCGCTGAAGCGCATACCGATGGCAATCAGCACGTCGCACTCCTGTTCCTTCAGGTTCACGGCGTAGTTACCGTGCATACCCAGCATACCTACATTCAGCGGATGGTCTGAGGCTAGGGCAGAGAGACCGAGCATCGTGCGACCGGCAGGGATGTCAGCTTTCTCAAGGAAGGCCTTCAGCTCCTCCTGCGCATTACCCAGTTCCACGCCCTGACCCACCAATGCTAGAGGACGCTTGGCGTTGTTGATCAGTTCGGCAGCTTGATGTACAGCTTCATTGTCAAGCTTGGGGTAGGGAACATACGAGCGGATAAAGTCGCATTTCTTGGGGTCCCAGTCAATCTCCTCTACCTGAGCATTCTTGGGGAAGTCGAGCACCACAGGACCGGGTCTTCCCGTTCTGGCGATATAGAACGCACGGCTCACGGCCCATGCCACATCCTCAGCATGACGTATCTGATAGCTCCATTTCGAGATAGGCTGTGACACGCCCACGAGGTCCACCTCTTGGAAGAAGTCCGTACCCAGCGCACCGATAGGCACCTGACCGGCAATCACTACGATAGGCGTGGAGTCCAGCATCGCATCGGCAATACCCGTCAGCGTGTTCGTTACGCCAGGGCCGCTAGTCACCAGCGCTACGCCTACCTCGCCACTCACGCGGGCATAGCCCTCGGCAGCATGTGTGGCTCCCTGTTCGTGGCGCACTAGTATATGGTCAAAACATTTCTTCTCGCCTCTTGTATAGTCATAGAGTGCATCGTAGACAGGCATGATGCTTCCGCCCGGGTAGCCGAAGATGGTCTTCACCCCTTCCGCCTGCAAGGCTCTCATCAGTGCCTTTGATCCTGTTATTCTGTCTTTCAGCATACGTTTAGTTTTCTCTGCTATATATAAAACGGCACAAAATTACGAAAAAACGAGCAAACCACAAAGGATTCGCCCGTTCTTTTTCATTTTTTCATTCTTCCACTCGGCACTTGTGACGCTTTTACAAAGGCCACAGGCCGACTATAAGAATGTGTCTTTTCCTACGGAAGCGTAGTGCAAACATGGCGAAATGTTTGCCTGTTTGCAAAATTTGTTATACCTTTGCCCCCGAAGCATCAAGAGCAGTAACCTTTCGAGGTTAACTCGCCAACCGAGCTTAACTTAGCCACGGTGGTCAAGGTACGATGCGGATAGTATTAACATCAAAAACAAAAAGTTATGCAACAGCACATTTATTACATTCGTTATGCTCTGCGTTTCGCAGACATGCA
>CAZIKA010000011.1:0-30676 GCA_964539705.1 uncultured Prevotella sp.
ATTTCTCAGCCCAATGTCCATGGAATAGTATTTCTGGGTATTCTCGAAATAGCGTTTACCCTTGATGTCATAGCGCTTTGCACCCACAAACAGGTAGGCGTCCTCCAGATAGTCCAGATAGTTCTTGATGGTATGGTCGGAGGTGTTACGCTTCATCAGCGAGCTGGCTGCATTAGCCAGGTTGTGAGGATTGGTTAGCGAGCCCACAGCTGACGACAGCGCATCGATCAGCGCCTCCAGAATCTCATCATCCTTCAGTTTGTAGCGCTCCACGATGTCCTTGATATAAACCCTCTTGTGGAGTCCTTTCAAATATTTGCGTTTCTCCGTCTCGTCCTCTTCCAACACTGCGAGCGGCATGCCACCAAAGGTCAGATACTCCTCCAAGGCATCTGCCTTCTCCATGCCTGATATAGGGTAGAACTCGCTGAACGACAGCGGATACACCTTGATTTCCGTTCCTCTGTCGCGGAAGTTGGTGACAATATCCTTTGAGAGCATCTTTGAGTTCGAACCAGTGACATAGATGTCGAGGTTGCTTCGCCCCATCAGGTCGTTCAGAATGTCGTAGAACGTGGTGTAGAGCATATCGTGGTCCTCTTCAGGTACCATGTTCTCATCCACATCTTCGTTCTTCACTTTGTACGACAGCTGTATCTCGTCGATGAACACATAGTATCGCTTCCCTGCATCCTGTGTCTTGCGTAGCACGTAGTTATAAAGTTCATTGGGATTTCTGTACTTCATGTGTGCCTTTTTGTCCAACGCCAGTTCTACAAAGCAGTCTTTCTCGACGCCTTCTTTCAGTAGGTGCTCTTTGTACAGCGTGGAAAGCAAGAATGACTTTCCGCAACGGCGTATCCCCGTGATAATCTTTACTTTACCGTTCCATCGTTTGCTCAGCAATTCGCTTACATATTGATCTCTTTGAATAACCATTTCTATCTGTTTTTATAAATCCTACTGCAAAAACAGTCGCACATTCGACCATTTTTGCAGTGCAAAGATACAAATTATTTTCTATACACAAGCACTTCTGCGCAAAAATATACATTATTTAAGATAATGTGCAATAGAAGGCGTTAAACAAACTTTGAATTCCCTGGCTATTGCTAAATGGTTTGAAGATGTAATAAAGTCATCCTTTTTAGGAAAAGCGTCCACTATATGCGTTGAAGAAGTAAACCTTTTCAGTATGGGTATCGTGCTTGATCAAAACTTAACAAAAAAGATCAAAATAGATCAAACAGATTTGTTTGTTCAAAATAGATCTACGACCTTTGCGCCAAAAAGAATTATGTCGAATCCTGCATTTATGTCCGTCTGCTTCGAGGGGGAGCAGCGGGAACTGAGGTCGCTATATGGTAAAATGAAGCGACTGCAAGAAAGGAAGAAGCCATTGGTGGAAAATGGCTTCTATTACCCAACGCGATGGCTGGGCAATCTGGTGACAAGGCTTGGTGCCGACTGGCACGACGTGTATTGCAGAGGGACTTGGAGTGACTTGGAACTGAAGAATTACTGTCAATAACCCAAGGAGTTTGTCGGAAAGTTACACTTTTGCGTTCGCAAATTGCGACTGCAAAATCTAAAAAACGGCAATAAATGGATATTTTTGCCGATTTTTAGTTTCGATAGAAGAGGCGCTATTAACCAAGAAACGGGCCGTTTTTTCTTTGTTTTTTCCTTTCGAAATATGAGGCGTTCTCAACTTTTTATTGTACCTTTGTAGGGTAAAAAAGTTAACCGTTAATATCATGAAAACAGACATTAATAACATCAGATTATCTCAGCACTTCCGCCTGAGCGAGTTCCTCAATCCGGGCAAGTATCCCCAGAACATCCCAGACCTGCAACACGTGGTCAACATGACCTATGGCTGTCATCTGCTGCTGGAGCCAGCACGACAGGAAGTAGGTCCCATCATCATCAACTCTGGCTTCCGAAGCGCGGCCATAAATAATATGGTGGGCGGCGTGCCAAACTCACAGCACCTTCAAGGCTGCGCAGCCGATATCCGTCCCTGCGACCCCAAGCAGTTTCAGCGCCTGGTCTCGTTTCTGAAGGCGCACGCCCTTACTGACCAGCTCCTCACCGGCTCCGGCTGGCTCCACATCTCTTGGAACCCCTTCGGCACGCCCCGCCATTACGTCCGCCTCGGCTACTACAAGTAATGTACAAAAAAAGACCGGCATCCGCGGGGGATGTCGGCCTGTTTTGTTTATCTGGTTCTTCTGATTAGAAGAAGATGTAGCGGTTGTCCTCGATATCAATCTTGGTGCGGATATCCTGGATAGCCATGCCCAGCGTCTGCTGCATGTGCTGCTGACGGAGTTCCTTCATCTGCTGCTCAGCATTGAACTGTACGCCCTGACGGGTAGCACGGTCGAGCACCTGGAAGAAGTATGCACCGCTGAAGCCCTTCACGGGAGCTTTTACGCAGGCACCCTTCTCTACGCCAGAGATAGCACCGCTCAGAGCAGGCTCGTAGGCCATGATAGAGGGAACAGATGCGGGAGAAGCGAAGGTGACCTGTGACAGGGTGTCAACAAGGGCGCCCTTAGCCTGAGCCTCGGCAACGGTCTTCACGCCGTTGAGCTTCTCGGCGAGTTTAGCGAACTTCTTGTCGCGCAGCACCTCCTGCTTCAGAGCCTCCTCGATGGCTGACATAGCGAGGTAGCCCTTAGGATTAACCTTTGAGAGACCAACTACGAGGAGGATATCGTTGTTGCCACAGCGGTCGTAGACCTGTGAGAGCTGATTCTCTTCTGCCTCGGTGAACAGCCATCTCAGAGCGTCGTGGGTAGAACGGATGCCAGCGATGATATGACCAGAGTTGGCGATGGTGTTCTCCTGTACGTTGAAACCGTACTCCACAGCCTTCTCCTGCAGGCCATCAACATCCTTGCTCTCGCTGACGAACTGGCTGAACTTGTTGTAAGCCTCGTTGTATGTCTCGTTAGAGAAGTCGATAGAACGCTTCACGATAGCCACGTCGTATTTCTCTACGCTACCGCGACGATCAGTAACCTGAAGAACGATGTTGCCCTGAGAGAGCGTGAGGTTCTTCACCTGATTGACGGGGGCGTTGAGCAGAGTGCTGTAGACCTGCTTGTTGTCAGCAGACAGAGTGTTGGCACTCTCGTACTCGGTAGAGCGCATCCAGATCTTCTCAGCGCGCTGGTTGTACTTCTTAGCGATAGAGTCGAGGGGCTCACCAGCTGCAACGGCCTTGACGATGCTGTCGGCAGATGCTGCTGCGTTGGCTGCGCCTACGAGGTTAATCATGTGGTACTCGATAGAGTCGGCTACCTCGGTCTTACCCATGAACTTCACCACGTTGAAGGTGTTGTCGCGGCTCTCGAAAGGAGCGGTTACCTGACCTACACTCATCTTGCTGATGCTGTCAGCCAGATCGGTGGGCAGAGCAGCACGTGAAACGGGAAGGCCAAGATAAGCTACTGAGCTCTGGCTGGTGCGCAGAATCTCGCTAACAGAGATGCTGTCGCCCTGCAGGTCAGCGTAAGCCTTCTGCATCACCTTCATCAGCTCGGCACGGTCTTTCTCAGATGCTACGACCTGATAAGAGACGTACTTGATCTCGCGGAGCTCGCGATCGGTCTTGTAGGCTTCTTTCTTCTCCTCGTACTTAGCCTTGAGGTCGGCCTCGCTCACCTCAACGTCGTTGTCGTTGATCTGGCTGTAGGGCAGAGAAGCCACCAGAGCCTTGCTCTCAACATTGCGATCGTCGAATGTAGCCTTTGCCTCTACGCTGTTAGACAGCATACAACCTGCGAGGAGAGCCTGATACTTGTTTTCCAGAAGCTTCTGGGCAAGCATCTTCTCAACGCGGGGCCAGCACTGCTCGAAGAGTGCATACTGCTCAGCTGCCTGTGCGTTGGTCTGAGCCTGAGCCTTCATATACTCACGCCAAGCGTTGACCTGAGTAGCATCGAAGGTACGGGTCTGAGGGTTCACGAATTCAGAGATCAGAGGGGTCTGCATGATAGCGGGGTGAGTACCCTCCTTGAGCACCTTCACCACTTCCTCGTCGGTAACGGTGAGTCCCAGTGCCTTTGCCTCTTTCTCAATAATCTTGTTCTGGATGGTCTGTTCCCAGAGATAGTCACGCAGACTGTTCAGCTGATCCTCGTCGAGATTATCACGACCCTGAAGTTTCAGGAGTTCCTGATACTCGCCAACGAGTGTCTGATAATCCTGAATATCCACCTTGTCGCCATCGATAGAACCAGCGATGCTGCTGTTCATCTGAGCACGACCTCTACAGGTACTGAAACCATCTTGTGCAATAAAGCCGAAGAGACCCAAGGCCAGAATTCCGACCAAGGCAGGTCCCCAGCTTCTGATTTTTCCAATTGCTGCCATTTGTTTGTTTTTAGTTTTTTATTATTATTTTCTTGTTTTTTCGTTTTTACAGCCCGCAAAGTTACTAAACTTTCTTGAATTAACGGCATTTTTTTACAAAAAATTGGCATCTTCTGCTACTTTTAGCCTTACAAGTTCTATTTTCGTTGCTGTATTCTTGATGATTTTAAATTCAAAACGTCCTATTTTCACGACCTCGTTGAGTTTGGGGAAACTCTGATACTCGTGCAGGATGAGTCCGCCAACGGTCATATAGTCGTCGCTTTCAGGCAGGTCGAGGTCGAAGAGCTCATTGACTTTCTCAATCTCCAGACGGGCGGAAAGGAGATACTCGCCGTTGTCCAGAAGTTTGGCAACGTAATGGTTAGAGTCGTGTTCGTCCTCGATATCGCCAAAGATTTCCTCCACGATATCCTCCAGAGAGATAAGTCCGCTGGTGCCTCCAAACTCGTCGACAACGACGCCGAGCGACTTCTTCTGGCTGAGCAGGGTCTGCATCATCTTGCTGGCTGCCATCGTCTCAGGCACAAAGGTCATTGTGCGGAGGCTCTTAGTCCAGTCTTCTGGATTACGGAACATCTCGGAAGAGTGGATATAGCCCACGATATGGTCGATATCTTCGTGATAGACCACAATCTTCGAGTGTCCGCTCTCTATGAATTTCTGTTTGAGTTGCTCAATGCTGCAGGTATCCTCGATAGCGTCAATCTCGGTACGTGGCACCATACAGTCGCGCACCTTGGTCTCTGAGAAGTCGAGGGCGTTCTGGAAGATGCGCACCTCCTCGTCTATCTCGTCATCGTCCTTGGCATTATCTATACTGGTCTGAACCAGATAGTCCAAATCAACCTTCGTGAACTCCTTATCCTCGTTGTTTGAGCGCCATTTGATACCCAGGCATCCTAAGAGCTCCTTGGAAATCAGGGTGGAAAAACGGGAGATGGGATAGAGCAGCACATAGCACACGCCCGCAGGAATAGCGAAAAGGGTGAGCATAGTATTGGAATTGCTCTTGAAGATGGTCTTAGGCAGGAATTCGCCTGTGAAAAGCACTACCAGCGTTGAGAGGATGGTGTCAGCGGCAACACGGGCGGCACCTTCTGGCAGCGACTCAAAGAGCGTGGCGTCGAAAATCTTGGCAAAAAGGATACCATAGACAACGAGTGCGATATTGTTGCCCACCAGCATCGTAGAGACGAAGGTGTTGGGGTGGCGATAGAACAGGGCTATCATTTTCTGAGTAAGACCGTTTTTCTCGCGTCCCATCTCAGCCAGCATCCTGTTGCTCGACACGAAAGCTATCTCCATGCCTGAGAAGAAGGCCGAGAAAACCATCGCGATAATCAGTCCTATGATTAATGGTGTCATTTCTTTTCGGTTGAGGTAGAATCGGCTTTTTCGTCCTCCAGATCGCTGGGAACAAAGGAGCCTATGGAATTGGAAACATGGTAATGGGTCATCTGTTCATCACTACGGAAATTCGTTCCCTCAATAGTGCGCTCGGGAGTTACCAGACGGGAGTAGACATTGCTGTAGAACTCGTGGCTGAGTCCGTCCCAATAGAGTTCCTCGCTGGTATAGATGAGTCCTTCGGTATTACGGATGTTTACACGTCCACGCAGTTTCCACAGGCGTTTCTGGTCGTAATACCACGCGGTATCAGCCTGGATATAAGCCACAACATGGAAGCGCTCGTCGAACTGCTCGAAAAAGATACCCTTCATAAACTCCCAACGCGAAGGCTGTCGCATGGTGTTGACATCCCAGCGCTCTGCAACGATGCGATACTTGATAACGCCCGAGTCGCTAATCAAAGTATTCACACCATACGAGGTCATCATCGACACAGAGTCCTCAGGATTGATGGCAGGAGCCGTGTGTTCATGCGTCTCGCTACAGGCCCATGACAACAGCAAAAGGGTGAAAGCAGCGCTCACCCCACAAAGCCGTTTTATAAACTTCTCACTTATCACTCCTCACTTATCACTCCTTAGTCCACTTTCCACTTGGCGAACCAGCGTTCGTTAAAGGTCAGGCCAAGCGTCACACGGAAGGTATTATCAGTTATCAAATCCTTCGCAGAGGTGCGAGCCCACTGAGCGCTGACGTTCAGTATGGAGCGGTTGTTATAAGCATTCTGCAAAGGAATACCGAAACCGGCACTCACGCTAAACTCCTTTGGACCTTCTTTTCCATTAATATAATAATAAGGTGTAGCGTAGCCAACGCCGAGACGATAATGAACACGATTGATATAGGTGCGACTAGTGGGGCTAGGCACATAATCGGCACCGATGTTTACGGCATAACGATCCTTGAGCAGGTCTTTACGAAGGGCATAGACTTTCTGAGCACCCTGCTGAACGGTGCCAGGGAACTCTACACTACCCCACTTCTGCATAGTGACGTCAGCACCAAGGAAAAGTTTGTTGCCATGCGTCCAACCAAAGCCAAGACCGTATGACATAGGCAGCTCTAAGCCCTGAGTATCTGCAAAGACGATAGAGTCACCATTATTGATCTCCACATTTGACCTGAGCTTATGACCCAGACCCACAGTAAGACCAAGCGTCAGACGATCAGCAGCGCTGATAGACTGTTCCCACTGGGCACCAAGAGTTAGCAGATAGCTGCTGACATTGGCATAGAAGCCTCTGGAATAGTCATCAATATAAGTGCTACTACCCGACTGTATCGAACGATTGAGCGTACCCCACAGATAAGCCACGTTGATACCAAGGGAGAGAGGCTTGATGACATTCCATCCGGCACCAACAAAGACCTGATGCAAACCACCGGAACCCGACATCTCTATAGGAATGGAGCCAAACGATTCGTTGAGCTGCTGCGTAGTGGAATAATCATAACCGATATTGGAATAAGGCGTGATACCAAAACTGGCACCCACCTTTGGCAACAAGCGGAAACTACCCACAGCATACTCAAAGTCTGCGTTGTTGACGTTCATACGACGGTTGCCTTCCTTGAAATTGGTAATCTGGCCAGATAGGGCAACGTCGAAAATCATCGTGAGCGAGTCGACAGCAGAGTAAGAAGCAGGATTCAGAGTATTAACCACATTTCCTTTGCGAAGCGCAAGTCCTACGCCATTCATGCCTCGACTAAAACCTTGAGACTGATCGGAGAGAATGCCTAAGCCGTACTGGCTATAGGGAGAGTTTGTACCGCTCTGAGCCTCTACTCCTACAGTAGAGAAGAGTGCCAAAGCAGCAACAATTATCTGTTTGTTCATATACTTTTTCATTATCAGGGTGCAAAATTATTAAAAAAAATCGAACTATTAGCACCGAAAGTGGAAAATATAGATTAATTTTGCATCGTGAAACAATTCGAAAACATTTTTAGGACTCTTTTAGTCGCTACCATCAGCCTTTTCCTCCCGATGACTTCATGGGGACAAACGGAAGACACCATCGTGATGGATAGCGTGGAGGTGAGTCTGATAACCTGCTCGCCTCACGAAGAGGTTTATAGTCTGTATGGACACAGCGCCATCCGCATCAAAGACACGCATCGTAAGATTGACGGCATCTTCAACTACGGAGAATTCAATTTCAACACACCACATTTTGCCCTGAGGTTCATCTTCGGAAAGACCGACTATATGTTGGGATTGGCACCCACGAAACCTTTCCTCTTGTACTACCAACAATGGGGCAGTCAGGTAATAGAGCAGGTGCTGAACCTTACAGCAGAAGAGAAGAAAAACATCATTAACGCGCTGGCTCTCAACTACAAACCAGAGAACAGGACTTACAGATACAACTTCTTCTACGACAATTGTTCAACACGCCCCAGAGATATCATAGAAAAGAATCTGCACGGTACCGTCGTCTACGAGCCAAGGACTGGCTACGAGCCGTCGTATCGTGAGATGATTAACGAGAAGACGAGACGGCACCCCTGGGCAACCTTCGTCAACAACATCCTGCTGGGCATCAATGCCGACAGAAAGACGACCCAGAGAGAACAGCACTTCCTGCCTGAGAATCTGCGCTACGATTTTTCACGTGCGAAGATTGACCGTGACTGCGTGAAAGTGCCGTTGGTAAAGGAAAGCAGACAACTGGTAAAGCCTGGCGTTCAAGTCGTAGAGGAAGACTTCCCGCTGACGCCGACTCAATGCGGCATCCTGTTGCTGGTGCTCTCGCTGATAGTCCTTGCTTACGAGTTGATCAAGAAGAAGACACTACGTTTATTCGATGTCTTGCTCATGCTGTTTACCGGACTGACAGGACTGGTGCTCTTTATCATGATTTTCTCTGAGCATCCAACCACAAGCATCAATCTGCAGATACTCGTCATGAATCCGATAGCGCTATTCTTTATCTGGCCTGTATGGAAAGGACGAAAGACGATATGGTTTCACATCAGCTTCATACTGACCATCGCCTTCCTAATCGGTGGGTTCTGGCAAGACTACGCCGAGGGTATGGAATTTGTGGCATTATGTTTGCTGCTAAGATTTTTGAGACACTACAATGACAAATAAGAATCTGTATATCACGCTGCTAGCCGTGCTTGGCTTTAACGCAGAGACCGTCTTTGCTCAGGTGCAAGGACAGGTAAAGGGTGCACCACGACTGGTTGTAAGCATCAACATAGACCAGTTGCGTAGCGACTATATGGAAGCCTTCATGCCACTATATGCCGACAGCGGTTTCCATAAGCTGATGAGCGAAGGCAAGGTATATACCAATGCCGCCTACCCTTTCACCCCCATTGACCAAGCCTCGGCAATAGCAACCGTCTATTCCGGAACGACACCTTATTATAATAATATAATAGGACAACGATGGCTGAACCGCAAAACGCTAAGGCCCGTAGGTTGCGTGGACGATTCTAAATTCCCGGGACTGAGCACCACAGAAACAGCATCGCCTAACCAGCTGCTCACCTCAACACTTGGAGATGAGCTGAAAATAGCAACAGAAGGGAAAGCCGTAGTATATGCCATCGCACCTTTCCGCGAGGCCGCCGTACTGTCTGCCAGTCATGCTGCCAATGGAGCCGTATGGATAGACAACCAACAGGGAACATGGTGCTCAACATCCTATTATTCGAAAGCCCTGCCTATCTGGATACAAGCCTGCAACAGACTCAGCGCACCTCGTAACAAGATAGAATCAACGGAATGGGTGCCCTACTCACTATTAGGCAGCAACTATTCGTATCTGACCCAAGGAGGAGAGGTAAAGCCCTTTAAACATAAGTTCAGCGGCACACGCCAATATCAGCTCTATAAGACCAGCGCATTGGTGAATACTGATATCACCGATATGGCGATACAATGTATCAGCAGCACGGGAATGGGCAACGATAAGGTGACTGACTTGCTCTGTCTGACCTACTATGCAGGAACCTACGACCAGAAGGCTGTGACAGATTGTCAGTTGGAGCTGCAAGATACCTATATCCGTCTGGATTATGAGTTAGGACGTCTGATAGCACATCTGGACAAGAAGATTGGCAACGACAAGGTGCTCTATGTGCTGACCAGCACTGGCTATTGTCATGAGCAGGACGTAGACTATAGCGCTTACAAGATTCCTTCAGGCACGTTCTATATGGCTCGTACTGTGAACCTGATGAACATGTATCTGGGGGCTATCTGGGGACAAGGCAACTATGTGGAGACAACCTACCGTAACCATATCTTCCTGAACCGTCAGCTACTGGAGACGAAAAAGATTAGCATGAGCGATGCCCTAAGTCGCTCGCAGGAGTTCCTGGCAATGATGTCGGGCGTCAGGAATGTCTACACGTCACTACAGTTGCTGACCAGTCAGAACGAGCAGATACAGAAAGTACGTAATGGCTATACACCCGACAACTGCGGCGATATTGTCATTGAGACAGCCCCGGGGTGGACCATCCTAAACGAAGACACAAAGGAGAATGAGATATCAAGAGCTTCGTTTATCCAGTTCCCTATTTTTTTCTTTGGAGCAGGAACAGAAGCGGAGCGTATACAGACACCTGTTACTGTAGACCAGATTGCGCCTACAGTAGCCCGCAGCATACGCATCAGAGCACCAAATGCGTGCTCTTCCAAACCCCTATTCTAAAGAGCAAAAGACAATTTATGGGCGATTTATGCTATTTTTTAGCAAAAAATCGCTAACTTTGCACGCAATTTTCTTTAAACGAAACAATATTATACATCAAAATATGAACTTTAATAGCATTCTGAAGGCTCTGTTCGGCGACAAATCATCGCGCGACATGAAGAAAATACAGCCTTTCGTAGAATTGGTAAAAGCTGCTTCACCTAAGATTGAAGCACTCGACAACGATGCACTCCGTGCACGAACGCAGGAGATTCGTCAGCAGGTACAGGCAGCAGCAAAGACTCAGAAAGAAGAGATAGAAAAGCTGAAAGCCACTATCGAAGAGACACCACTCGATGAGCGTGCTGACATCTTTGCGAAAATAGACAAGAAAGAGAAAGAGGCACTCGACGAATATGAGAAAGCCCTCGACGAGGTGATGCCAGAGGTATTTGCCATCGTGAAAGAGACGGCTCGACGTTTCGCACAGAACGAGGAGACCATCGTTACCGCTAACGATTTTGACCGCGAACTGGCAGGTGACCCACGCAAGGACTTCATCACCATCGACGGCGACAAAGCTATATACCATAACCATTGGACAGCAGGTGGCAACGACCTGAAATGGGAGATGATACACTACGACGTGCAGCTCTTTGGCGGTGTCGTTCTGCATCAGGGTAAGATTGCTGAGATGGCAACGGGTGAAGGTAAGACGCTGGTAGCTACCCTACCCGTTTTCCTGAACGCGCTAACCGGTAACGGCGTACACGTGGTAACGGTGAACGACTATCTGGCTAAGCGTGACTCGGAGTGGATGGGCCCGCTCTATATGTTCCACGGACTGAGCGTTGACTGTATTGACAAGCATCAGCCTAACTCACCAGCTCGTCGTCAGGCTTATCAGGCAGATATCACCTTTGGTACCAACAACGAGTTCGGTTTCGACTATCTGCGTGATAACATGGCTATCTCACCAGCAGATTTGGTGCAGCGGGCTCATAACTACGCTATCGTCGACGAGGTTGACTCGGTATTGATTGACGATGCCCGTACACCTCTGATTATCAGTGGTCCTGTGCCAAAGGGCGAAGTGCAAATGTTCGAGGAATACCAGCCACTAGTAGAAAAACTATTCGGTGTACAGAAGCAACTGGCTACACAATTCCTCGCTGATGCCAAGCAGAAGATTACCGAGGGTCAGAAGACCAACAACAAGGATATGATTGAGGAGGGATTCCTCTCTCTCTTCCGCTCTCACAAGTCGCTGCCTAAGAACAAGCCACTGATCAAATATCTCTCTGAAGAAGGTATCAAGGCTGGTATGCTGAAGACTGAGGAGAAATATATGGAGAACAACAACCGCAAGATGCCTGAGGCTGTTGAGCCCCTGTATTTCGTGGTTGACGAAAAACTGAACTCTTGCGACCTCACAGATAAGGGTACCGCTTGGTTGGCAAAGCAGGTGAACGATGCTGAGCTCTTCGTGTTGCCTGATATTGCCGGACAGTTGTCTGCATTGGAGACCGAGACGGGCCTTACTGACGAAGAGCGTCTGAACAAGAAGGACGAACTGATGAGCCACTATGCCGTACAGAGTGAACGCGTACATACCCTGCAGCAATTGCTCAAGGCCTATACGATGTTCAATAAGGATGACGAGTATGTGGTCATCGACGGCGAGGTAAAGATTGTAGATGAGCAGACAGGTCGTATCATGGAAGGCCGTCGCTGGAGCGATGGTCTGCACCAGGCTGTGGAAGCCAAGGAGCACGTGAAGGTAGAGGCTGCTACACAGACCTTTGCTACCATCACCCTGCAGAACTACTTCCGTATGTATCACAAGTTGGCTGGTATGACGGGTACGGCTTCAACAGAGGCTGGTGAGTTCTGGGATATCTACAAGCTGGACGTGGTAGAGATTCCTACCAACAAACCTGTGGCTCGTAACGATATGGATGATCGCGTCTACAAGACCGCTCGTGAGAAATATCGTGCTGTCATCGAGGAGATTGTGAAGATGCGTAAGGCAGGTCGCCCCACCCTGATCGGTACCACTAGCGTGGAGATATCAGAGTTGCTGAGCCGTATGCTCGACATGTATGTTGACCCAGAGACGGGTAAGCGCGAGGGTATCCCCCATCAGGTACTAAACGCTAAGTTGCACCAGAAGGAGGCCGACATCGTAGCTTTGGCTGGTCAGCAAGACAGCAACGGTATGGGTGCTGTAACTATTGCTACCAACATGGCTGGTCGTGGTACCGATATCAAACTGTCACCAGAGGTGAAAGCTGCAGGTGGTTTGGCTATCATTGGTACAGAGCGTCATGAGAGTCGTCGTGTAGACCGTCAGTTACGTGGTCGTGCAGGACGTCAGGGTGACCCGGGGTCTTCAGTATTCTATGTATCATTGGAAGACAAGCTGATGCGTCTGTTCGCTTCAGAGCGTATCGCATCTGTCATGGACCGTCTGGGCTTCAAGGAAGGCGAGATGATTGAGAGTCCGATGATTTCGAAGAGCATTGAGCGCGCTCAGAAGAAGGTCGAAGAGAACAACTTCGGTATTCGTAAGCGCCTGCTGGAATACGACGACGTGATGAACAAACAGCGTACTGTCATCTACGAGAAACGCCGTCACGCCCTGATGGGTGAGCGTATTGGAATGGATATCGCCAACACTATCTGGGATCGCGTGTCAACTATCATAGAACGCAACGACTACGAAGGCTGCAAGGAGGAGTTCCTGCATCTCTTCGCTATGGAGGTTCCTTTCACAGAGCAGGAATTTGCAAATACAAAGCCTGACGACTTAGCAGAAAAGGCATTCCAGGCTGCACTTGCAAACTTCAACCGCAAGACAGAACACATCCGCGAGGTAGCATGGCCTGTGATTCAACGCGTATTTGAGGAACAGGGACACATGTATGAGCGTATCATGGTGCCCATTACAGATGGTCGACGTGTCTACAATATTGCCTGCAACCTGAAAGAGGCCTACGATACTGAGTGTAAAGCGGTGGTCAAGGAGTTTGAGAAGCAGATGCTGCTTCACATCATCGACGAGTCATGGAAAGAGAACCTGCGCGAGCTCGATGAACTACGTCACTCTGTACAGAACGCCAGCTACGAGCAGAAAGACCCGTTGCTTATCTTTAAACTGGAGAGCGCTAAGGTATGGGACAGCATGATTAACGAGATGAATAACCGCACAATGTCTGTTCTAAATCGTGGTCAGATACCTGAGATGCAACAGCAGGAAGTTCGCGAGGCTGCACCTGAAGAGCATACCAACCGCCAGCAGTATACTGAGAACAAGCAGAATGTTCAGGAGGAGCAACTCGTGGACAGAGGTCAGCAGGCAGCAGCTCAACATGATACTCGTTCACAGCAACCTCGTACACCAATTGTCAGAGACAAGATGCCAGGACGTAATGATCCCTGTCCCTGCGGTAGCGGTAAGAAGTTCAAGAACTGTCACGGTAAAGGAATTGTATGATTACAATAGATAATCTGAAGAAACAGTTTGGTGAGACAATAGCCTGTGATATCCCTGCGTTTACAATCAACGACGGGGATATCCTTGGCTTGGTAGGTAACAACGGAGCTGGTAAGACCACCCTCTTCCGCATGATACTCGATCTACTGAAACCCGATCAGGGCACGGTAAGCATCAACAATATCAATCCTGCTTTGTCTGAAGAATGGAAGAAATATGTTAGCGCCTATATAGACGAAGGCTTCCTGATTGACTATCTCACCCCTGAGGAGTATTTCGACTTCTTAGGCAAAATTAGCGGACTAACACCAGATATCATGTCACAAAGACTTCAGAAGTATGAACATTTTGCCGGTGGAGAAGTGTTTGGTCAGAAGAAACTAATACGCAACCTTTCGGCAGGCAATAAGCAGAAAGTAGGTATTATCTCTGCACTTATCAGGGAAACAGAGATTGTTATACTGGATGAGCCGTTCAATTTCCTGGACCCAACAAGTCAGAATATTTTGAAGAAGACATTGAAGCAATATGTAGAAGATACGAAAGCTACTATTATCATCAGCAGCCACAACCTACAGCATACGATGGACATCTCAACACGCATTGCTCTGCTGGAAAAAGGACAGATAATACGTGACTTATCAGACGTCAACTCAGAGGCTCAACACGAATTAGAAGACTATTTTAAGGACTAAGAATAAAGTTTTTTGAATGTTTTTTTGAAAAAAAAGCAAAAAAGTTTTCATATCTAATTGGAAATGAGTACCTTTGCACTCTCAAATCAAGAAGCATATAAAGAAATAGGAGAAAATAGAAATGACAAAAGCAGATATTGTTAAGACAATAGCAATGAATACTGGTGTCAGCACCAAGGAGGTTTCAATTGTCGTTGAATCTTTTATGGAAGAAATACGCACCAGTCTTGCAAACAACAAAGAGAATGTCTACTTGCGTGGATTTGGCAGTTTTATAGTAAAACATCGCGCTAAGAAAACAGCCCGCAACATTTCCAAAAACACAACACTTGTGATTGAAGCACATGATCTTCCTGCCTTCAAGCCCTGCAAGAGTTTTGTGGAGCGCATGGATCAGAAATAAACCTTCAAGAAAAGATTTCAAATTCAAATAACAACAAATAATATTTTTAACCACTATGCCAAACGGAAAGAAAAAGAAGGGCCACAAGATGGCTACTCACAAGCGTAAGAAGAGACTGCGCAAGAATCGTCATAAGAGCAAGTAAGCTCGTATAGACGAAAAGAAAAATGAAAGGAGTGTACCGAACATACAACTGTTTGGTGCGCCCTTTTTGTTTGATTGAAGCAATTATCAAGTAAAGCAACAACACATGACAAGCGAAGTTATCATTGACGTACAGCCGAAAGAGATATCCATCGCACTCTTGGAAGACAAGAGCTTGGTGGAATATCAGAACGAGCCCCGCGAGGCATCGTATGCTGTAGGCAACATCTATGTGGGCAAGGTGCGAAAGCTCATGCCTGGGCTCAACGCTTGCTTCGTTGATGTAGGTTCCGAGAAAGATGCCTTTTTGCATTATCTTGATTTAGGACTTCAATTTAATTCTTTCGAGAAATACCTTAAACAGGTAACAAGTGACAGGAAGAAACTTTATCCCATCCAGAAAGCCACTATCCAACCTACTCTACCCAAAGAAGGAAGCATACAGAACTCGCTGAAGGTAGGACAGGAAATCATGGTGCAAGTCGTTAAAGAGCCTATCAATACCAAAGGGCCTCGACTCACATGCGACTTAAGTTTTGCTGGCCGATATATGGTCTTGATTCCATTTGGAGATAAAGTTTCCGTATCAAGCAAGATTAAACGTGGGGAAGAGCGTAGCCGACTGAAGCAGCTGGTTCAAAGTATGAAGCCCAAGAATTTCGGCGTCATCGTAAGAACCGTTGCAGAAGGAAAGAAAGCCGCCGAACTGGACCAGGAACTGAAAGTACTGCTGAAAAGATGGGAAGACGCTATCGCTAAGGTACAGAAGACAACAGAGCGTCCACAACTGGTTTTCGAAGAGCAGACACGTGCAGTTGCATTACTTCGCGACTTATTCAATCCCACGTACGACGGTATCCACGTCAACGATTCCGATATCTACAATCAGATTCGTGATTACGTCTCGCTGATAGCACCGGAAAAGGTAGACATTGTCAAACTCTACAAAGGCAATATACCCATTTTCGATAACTTTGACGTAACAAAGCAAATCAAATCAGGATTCGGACGTACTGTCAACTACAAACGCGGAGCCTACCTCGTTATTGACCACACGGAGGCGATGCACGTTGTTGACGTCAACAGTGGTACACGTATCAAGAAAGAAAACGGTCAGGAAGCCAATGCGCTTGAGACAAACCTGGGAGCTGCCGATGAGCTGGCTCGCCAGTTACGACTCAGGGACATGGGAGGCATCATCGTCGTAGACTTTATCGACATGAACCTGGCCGAAGACCGCCAGTTACTCTATGAGCGGATGTGCGAGAACATGAAGAAAGACCGTGCTCGCCACAATATCCTGCCACTTTCGAAATTCGGACTGATGCAGATTACCCGTCAGCGTGTGCGTCCTGCTATGGACGTAGCTGTAGAAGAGAGCTGTCCCACCTGTCACGGCTCAGGCAAAATCAAGTCCAGCATTCTGTTTACGGATCAACTTGAAAGTAAAATTGACCGTCTTGTCAACAAGATAGGCATCAAGCGCTTCACGCTACATGTCCATCCTTATGTTGCAGCATTCATTAATCAAGGTGTATTCTCATTGAAACGCCGCTGGCAACTGAAGTATGGATTGGGAATCAAAATTGTTCCAAGCCAGAAGATGGCATTCCTGCAATATGAGTTCTATGACTCCAAACGTCAGTTCATAGACATGCAGGAGGAAAACGAAGTAAGCAAGTAGCATTTTGCGTCTAAACGCATTCCTACTCCTAAAAATGGTGCGTTCTTTTCTTAAGAACGCATCTTTTTTTATTCAGAATTTGGTTTGTATTGAAAAAAAAGCTATCTTTGCAGAAACTAACTGATACTACCTAATAATTATGGCACTAAAAAAAATTATTCCTGCAGTTTTATTGTCAGCAACTTGCTTCTGCGATTTGTTTGCACAGCCCACAGTAACTACCGATACAAGATTTGCTCGTGGAGCAACGATGGCATTCGGACGAATCAAATCAGCAGCTGCCAATGGTTCATCTATTGCTACTCGTGGTTTTTGTCTAAGTGAGTCACCAGAGCCCACTATTGATGACGTCAAGAGCACAAAGACGATGACCCATGACAATAAAGGGACCATCTATTATTTCCAAGATCTGAAACCTGCCACCAAGTATTATATGCGTGCATATGCAACTGACAAAAATGGTCAAACAGGTTACGGTGACGTTATCAAGTTTTATACGCTGCCCAAAGGAGAAATAACCTACTGGTATAATAATGGTGGCGATGACGCAGCCAATACGCGTATCAACAATGCATTGACACAGGCCTGTGATATTTTCAGCAATCTGACAAGCATCAAGAAGAAGTTCAGCGTAGGATATAGTGCAGGTACTCCCACTGCCGACTGCAACTACAAAGATGAGCCTTGGATAAACATGGGAGCCAATTCTTCCTATCAACGCACAGGTACCATCATGCACGAGATGCAACACGGACTTGGCGTTATTAGCTATTCCACCCAATGGAGTGGCAACATATTACGTTCTGGCAACGGCACGGGAGAATGGCTGGGAGACCAAGTATCAGCTTTTCTTGACTTCTGGGATAACACCACAGGCTCACGACTTAAAGGAGATACACAACATATGTGGCCATATGGAGTCAATGGTGCTTCCGAAGACAATGGAACTTTGGCACTCTACTACGCCAACGCTATGATAGGACAGGCTCTCGGTGAGGACGGCCTTGAACACCGTTCGAATACCTTTGCTGACCCATGCTATATTTTCAATCAGGAAGACACCATCAAATACTATATCAAGAATGAGGCCATCAGTCGCGGTCTCTATACCTCGTATATGATACCCACAGCTACAGGGATATTGAAATGGCGTGAGATGACGGTAGCAGAAGTACAGCAGAACGATAGTGCAGCATGGTATATTACTTTTACGCCCGACAATCAGTATTATCAGTTTAAGAACGCAGCAACTGGTCAATATCTGACTTACAGCGGCTCATTCAAAACGATGAGTCGCGAAAGCATCACTTCTGCAGATAATTTCCATCTCATGAAAGGGCGCGTAGACGTAGGAACCGGCGATAATGCAAAACGAGGCTACTGGTTGATTCATCCCACAGGCAATCAATCTCCTAACTGTCTGCAAGCCAATGCTGGCGGTACAATAGGTAGTTCTGCCTTTAACCGTGCAAATACAGCAACATCTCAACGCTGGCTCATTCTTACCGCTAATGAAATTGCAGAGACAAACAATGCTATTGCAAAACAACTCAAGCAAGACGCACAGAGCATCCTTGTAAACATTAAGCCTTTGTTTGAAGTGCCCCATATTGAGCGAACAGAAGGTACTGACCAGACCTTTACTTCAATTATCAAAAGCATAGAAGAGCGAATCCTAAATAGCGACAGTCTCGAAGAGTTGTCAACAATGGCAGACGAGGCAACAGCGGCCGCCTTGGAATTCCTGAATAATGTATCTCCTTCCGACCCATCAAAGCCCTTTGATTTAACCTATAAGCTTCTGAACCCATCATTTGACACAGACACAGAGGGATGGTCTACATCTGCTGCTGTCAGTTATGCTTGCGCAGAATTCTACGAGAAGACCTTTGACTTCAACCAAACTGTCAAGAATCTGCCAAAGGGCAACTATCAAGTCTACGTTCAAGGCTTCCAACGCCCAGGTTCTTCTGCTGATGCCTATACTGCCTATAATTCTGACAACGACAACGTGACTGCCTTCGTCTATGGAGCTAGCAAATCCCAAAAGATTAAGCAAATCTGCTCAGAGATGCAAACCAAGAAATTAGGTGGTACAGAATCAACGGTCGGTGGCAATAAATATATCCCCAACAACATGCAGGCAGCCAGCATTTACTTCAAGAAAAATCTCTACGAGAATCGAGTCACCACAAGTCTCTCTACAAGTGGAGGTTCATTAAAGATGGGCCTTCGTTCCAGCAAAATGGACAGCAGTTATTGGGTAATCTTTGATAATTTCCATCTGTACTACTTTGGCGATATGAATCCCGATGATACAACAGGTATCATGGAACATCAGATAAGCCAGAAGAATACAGGAACCACCTTCGATATGCAAGGAAGAAAGCTCACAAAGAGACCAAGTAAGCCTGGTATATATATTATTGAGGGACGCAAAGTTATCATCAAATAGTCCATAAATTCTTTAACGAAAACAGAATCTATTCTTTCTATATCGTGCTAGTTCTGAAAATCATATTCTGGCTCTGTTTGGCACTCGTAGTCTACACTTATGTAGGCTACGGTGCTATGCTATATATCATTCTAAAAATCAAAAAGCTGTTTGTAAGAAGAGAGGCGTCACCTATCCTCCCTCTCGACCAACAGTTGTTACCCGAAGTCACGCTGATGATTTGTGCCTTCAACGAGGCTGATGTTATTGAGGAGAAAATGAAAAACATCCGCGAGCTTAACTACCCTCAGGACAAGCTATGCGTAATGTGGGTGACAGACGGTAGTTCCGATGACTCTAACAAATTACTGGCATCCTATCCTGAGGTAACCCTTGTGTATTCACCCGAACGCAAGGGAAAGGCAGCAGCCATGCAGCACGGCTTACGGAAGAACAAGGCAGAATACGTCATTTTCACCGATGCCAATACGATGCTCAACGCAAACGCTATCCGAGAGATTGTACGTCAGTTCATGCGTCCCAATGTCAGTTGTGTATCTGGCGAGAAACGCGTAAAAGCGCGCCATTCCGGTCAGGCAGCTGCTGAAGGTGAAGGGCTCTACTGGAAATATGAAAGCACCTTGAAGAAATGGGATAGTGAGCTATATTCAGCAATGGGAGCAGCAGGTGAACTCTTTGCTGTCAGGATGAGTCACTACAGACAAGCGCCCAGCAATGCCCTGCTTGATGATTTCATGATGTCTATGCTCATTCTGAAAGACGGTCATCGCATTGCCTATACCAAAGAAGCCTATGCTACTGAATATGGTTCTGCAAATACAGAAGAAGAGTCGAAACGTAAGCGCCGCATTGCTGCTGGCGGACTGCAAAGCATCTGGTGGTTACGCAGTCTCATGAACCCCTTTGCTTATCCTAAAGTGGCCTTCCAATATGTATCCCATCGCGTTCTGCGTTGGAGCATTACCCCTATTGCATTGTTTGCACTCATTCCACTAAATCTGCTCCTCATCGTATTCGATGGCCACCCCCTTTATTGCATCATTGGCGTGTTACAACTTCTATTCTATCTTTCCGCTCTCACAGGTCACATTCTTAAACAGATAGGGCATCGCAACAAATTACTCTATGTGCCTTGCTATTTTATGTTTATGAATCTCAACGTATTCTTAGGAATTAGATATTTAATGACCCATAATTCCAGTGGTACATGGGAAAAAGCCCGTCGTGCATAAAATATTGACATTTTCTACGAAAAAGTTTTGGCTATATAAAAAAATAGTCTTAACTTTGCAAGCGGATTGTGAATATGTACTACGACATGAGTATAGAGGATAAAGAAACACTTCAACAAAAATATTCCGAGATATGCAGTCAGCTAGAAGCCACCAACAAGCAGTTGGAGGAAGCTAACCGCAAGTTGAAAGAATATGAAGAGAAAGCAGCAAAGGCAGAGAAAGCCAGTAAAATGAAGTCTCTGTTTCTTGCAAACATGTCGCACGAGATTCGCACTCCCCTCAATGCTATCGAAGGTTTTTCTCGCGTAATGGTTGAGACCGACTCTCAAGAAGACCGTATGAACTATATGGAGATTATTGAGAGCAATAACAACCGTCTTCTTAGTCTGGTAAACGAGATTCTTGACCTCTCACGTGTAGAATCGGGTGAAATTATCATCAAGAATGCCCCCACGGATCTCAACTACCTTATGAACAGCATTAAGCAGCTGTTCAAGTTCCGCTGTCCAGAGACCGTTACTCTCACCTTCAAGAAGCCTAGTTCACCTGTCACCATGAATACTGACGAGAACCGTCTTATTCAGGTATTCTCCAATCTGATTTCTAATGCATTAAAGCATACTTCCAAGGGCGAGATTACCTATGGATATCAGGTGATGGGTGAAACGGAAGAAATACAGTTCTTTGTAAAAGATACTGGTTCTGGTATCGACCCGCAATTCATCGACCATATCTTTGACACTTATGCCTCAAAAGACGCAGAACAGCAACGAGGTTTCGGCTTAGGCCTTGCGCTTTGTCGTATCATCGTTGAAAAGATGGGAGGTTGCATCCAAGTAGAGTCAACGCTTGGCGAGGGTTCCTTATTCACCTTTACCCTTCCCTTCAACGGCTCCATCAGCGGAATGGCAATTACTAACAGAGCCAACAATATGCGCACGTTGCGTGTCAACAATCCTCTTGATCAGTCCGTACTTAAGACGGTATTAGTGGTTGAAGACGAGGAAAGCAACTACGAGTTGGTGCGTATCGTACTCCAAAAGCGCTACAATCTTCTCCGTGCCCATAATGGTATTGAGGCTGTGATGATAAATGAAGAAGAACATCCTGACCTTATTCTGATGGATGTCAGAATGCCAGAAATGGATGGTCTTGATGCTACGCGTATCATTAAGGAAGTCAATAATAAAGTGCCCATCATCATTCTCAGCGCATTTGCCTTCCCAGAAAACATTCGCAAGGCAAAAGCAGCGGGATGCGATGAGTTTATGGCAAAGCCCTTCAATGTAGAAGATCTGATAGAGAAGATTGACCATTTTATTGGTTCCAAATAAATGTGAGAAATGGGTAAGTTGGGGGTATTCAAATATGTCTCATTCATGCTACTGATCGTTACCACTTTGGTGGCGGTATTCAACATTTTTGGACTATTTGGAGGTACTGTCGATCCAGCTTCAGGCACAGCTATGGCTATGCTTGTTTACATTCTACCATTTCTGTTAGGTGCTAACATTATCCTCTTGATATACTGGGCAATACGTCGCAAGTGGCATTGGATGGCAATTCCCGCCATATCGCTTCTCTGCAGCATCCCATATATGAGGACTGTGTATCAACCAGGATTCTTCAACGATGGCGAGACAAATCGTTCTGGTGTCAAGGTAGCCACCTACAATGTCGCCATGTTTAGCCGTGAGACATCAGGCTTTAAGTCACAGGATATTCTTGCCGAAATGAAGAAGCAGGGTGTAGATATTCTCTGTATGCAGGAATACGAGAATACACGAGGTGACAAGCTTAATTCCGATAGTTATAAGACCTATTTCCCTTATCTGGCAACAGGTCGTAGCGATATGGTCATCTACAGCCGATATCCTATCGAGCGCCACGATATTATTGACTTTGGGAGCACCAATAACAGCGCCATGTGGGCTGATATCAACGTCAACAGCCGTATCATCCGCGTATTCAATTGCCATTTGGAGACCACCGGTTTTAATCGTGCACTCCATCAATTAGCAAAAGAGCAACTCCAAGGTCATTCTGTCGAGGACAATGCCCTGATTCGTACCATCTATGGCAACTATACTCGTGGTATGGCCATTCGCGCCCGTCAGGCTGATATGGTTGCAGAGATGATTCAGTCATCTGAGTATCCCGTCATCGTATGCGGCGACTTTAACGATGTACCCTATTCTTATGTCTATAAGACAATGTTGGGCGACCTTACCGACGGATTCTGTGAGAGTGGTAAGGGCATTATGTACACCTATACTGGCAAGAAGAAAGTCCGCATCGACTACATTTTCCATGCTGACCAATTCACGGGTGAGTCATATTACACCAAGGAGCTCACCTACTCCGACCACTATCCTGTATTCTCAAAGATAGCTTTCTAACCGTTTTCAAACGATTTTGAACCTCACCCTAAACGAGTGTTCCATCTCATCCCAGTTAGTACCCAGCATCTCGAAGCGCCCAATCTGACTAGTCGACCTCACATGCTTGCCTATACACGGACACACATCGTAATCACCGATTCTCACCAAGCGTATCACCTCACTCGCATCATCAGGAAGTCTGTCCAGTGTCACACCATCAGGTAAATTCTCTCGTGTCACAAACTCATAGGTCACAGGCAGGTCTTCCTTAATCAGTTCTGTCATTCTGCGCTCTATTTCCTTCTCCTCCTGTCGGGTTGGTTTATGGTCCAGGTGAAAGCTCATCTTGCTTTTCTTTCTTTCCACATGAGCATTAAAACTGCGACCACATCCAAACATCCTAATCATTGTCTGATTGAGCAAATGCTCTGCGGTATGTGCTGGTGGAAACTCCTCCTTGTTATGTTCATTCAGTACAAAATCCATATTGTTCGCGGTGGTTAGTTCATATTCATCATGCAAAATTACTAAATTTTGCTGATTTTTATGCAAGTAATAAAAAAATAATTGTATCTTTGCACAAAATAAGCTTAAACCTAACGACCAAAAAGAAATATGAAAGAATTTTTCAAGTATGTTTTAGCCACCGTCTGTGGCATCATCACATTGTGCATCGTGGCTGGAATCATTATGATGATTTCATTTGCAGGAATGGTAGCAAGTGGAAATGCCACAACAGAGATTAAGGAGAATTCCGTGTTGGTATTAAAATTCAACGGTGCCGTCAGTGAGCGTTCGGCAGAGGGTACTCCCTTCGATGAGCTTCTCGGTATGGCAGATATGTCGAGCATGGGTCTTGACAATATCCTCGAGGCTATCAAGAAAGCCAAGGAGAACGAGGATATCAAAGGAATCTATATCGAGGGCGGTATCACCACGTTCGATTCACCTGCTACGGCACAGCAGATTCGCGATGCCTTGGAGGACTTCAAGCAGAGCGGCAAATGGATTATCGCCTATGCCGACCAGTATATGCAGGCCAGCTACTATGTGGCTTCTGTTGCCGACAGCCTCTTTATCAACAAGACCGGCATGATTGACTTCAAGGGAATGGGTAGCAAAGGCTACTATATGACTGGTCTCTACGAGAAAGTAGGCGTGAAGTACCAATGCACCCGTGTGGGCAAATACAAGAGTGCCGTGGAGAGCGTTACCCGCAAGGATATGAGTGAGTATGACCGCGAGCAGCGTTTGGCTATGTATCAAGGCATCTGGCAGTATTGGCTGAAGCAGATGGCAAAGAGTCGCAAAGTGACTGCCGAGCAGTTGAACCAAGTAGCTGACGACAGTATCATGGTATTTGCCAGCGTTGATGACTATAAGAAAGCGAAGCTCGTCGACGGCATCATGTATCCCGATGCTATCAAGGACGTAATCAAAGGCAAGCTGGGACTTGACGAAGACGACGAGATCAATCAGGTGATGGTGAGCGACATGCTCAACCTGCCTGAGAAGGACAAGGAAGAAGGTGATAAGATTGCCATCTACTATGCTTACGGCGAGATTGTGGACCAGCCTCTGAGCGGTTTTTCCTCTGACCACGCCATTGTGGGCTCTGAGGTTGTAGAAGACCTGAAAGAACTGGCTGACGACGATGATATTAAGGCCGTGGTGATACGTGTCAACTCCCCTGGCGGTAGCGCTATCGCCTCTGAGCAGATCTGGCACGCCATCAAACTACTGAAGGAGAAGAAGCCCGTCGTTGTGTCGATGGGTGGCTATGCCGCTTCTGGTGGCTATATGATTAGCGCACCTGCCAACTATATCATTGCCGAGCCTACTACCATAACCGGCTCTATCGGCATCTTCGGACTCGTTCCCAACGTTAGCGAACTGGTTACCGACAAGCTGGGTGTTACTTGGGATGGCGTTCAGACCAACAAGCATAGCGATTACGAGACCAACCTGATGTTCGCTAAGGACAACGAGAAGGAACTCCGATACATGCAGACCTATGTGGACCGTGGCTACGACACCTTCCTGGGCATCGTGGCAGAAGGTCGCGGAATGACCAAGGAGCAGGTTAACGAGATTGCTCAGGGTCGTGTATGGGTGGCTACCGATGCGCTACCTATCAAGCTGGTGGACCAGATCGGTTCTCTCAACGATGCCGTCAAGAAGGCTGCTGAATTAGCAAAATGCAGCGAATACTATACCGCTCCCTACCCTGGACAGACCAGTTGGCTCGATCAGTTGCTGGCTTCTACCAAGGAGTCAAAGGGCACCTATCTGGATCAGGAGATGCAAAAGGTGCTGGGCGAGCTCTACGAGCCACTCATGGAACTGCGCAAGGACCGCCAGCGCAACCGTCTGCAGGCTCGTTTCCCCTTTGCCACCACTATTAAATAAGTAAAGGATTTGGAAGGCGATTTCATCAAAATAAACCGCTGGCTGTTGCCATTGAGTTGGCTCTACGGACTTGGCGTGAGCTTCAGGAACGCCCTCTTTGATATGGGTATCCTGAAGAGCAAGTCGTTTGCCGTGCCTGTCATCTCAGTAGGCAACATTACCGTGGGTGGCACGGGTAAGACGCCTCATGTGGAATATCTGATTCGCCTACTTCAGGAAAAGCACCGCGTGGCAGTATTGAGCCGCGGCTATAAGCGCAAGTCACATGGCTTCCAGATAGGCGACGAAAGCAGCACCGCCCGAACAATTGGCGACGAGCCTTTCCAGATAAAGCAGAAGTTCCCCAACGTCATCGTTGCTGTCGATGCCAATCGTGTTCACGGTATTGAGATGCTGACTTCGAAATATCGCGACCTGGATATCGTGCTGCTCGATGATGCCTTCCAGCATCGCTACGTGAAGCCAGGCGTCAACATCCTGCTGGTCGACTACCACCGTCTGATTATCTACGACAAGCTGATGCCTGCCGGTCGTCTGCGCGAGCCGTTGAAAGGAAAAGACCGTGCTGATATCGTTATCGTCACCAAGTGTCCCAAGAATCTGAAGCCAATGGAATATCGTGTGATAACCAAGGCTATGGATCTCTATCCTTACCAGCATATTTTCTTTACCACGCTGGAGTATGGCGAGCTGACGCCATTGGCTGGATCTGACACGAAGTCGCTCGAAGCCCTTAAAGACCGCAACGTGCTACTGCTCACGGGTATAGCCTCTCCCCGTCAGATGCAGGAAGACTTGACACCCTATGTGGCGAGCCTCCACACACTCAGTTTCCCTGACCATCACGATTTTAGTCAGAAGGACATTGAGCGCATCAACAGTGAGTTTGCAGCCCTACCCTCGCCCAAGTGCATCATCACTACCGAGAAGGACGCTGCCCGCATCGTCCACACAGAGGGGTTCTGTAAAGACATTAAAGACAATATTTATATACTTCCTGTCCGCATCCGATTCATGCAGGACAAGGAAGAAGTGTTTAACGAAAACATTTTAGGCTATGTACTCAAAAATTCAAGAAACAGCATCCTGGTTAAAGGCAAGGATGACCACAAGTCCGAAGACAGCCATCGTTTTGGGAACAGGTCTCGGGCAATTAGCTTCAGAAATAACTGACGCGCTGGAAATTCCCTATAGTGAAATACCCAACTTCCCCGTCTCTACCGTCGAGGGCCACAGCGGCAAACTTATCTTCGGAAAGCTTGGCGGTGTGGATATCATGGCTATGAAGGGCCGTTTCCACTACTACGAGGGCTACTCGATGAAGGAGGTCACCTTCCCCGTTCGCGTGATGTACGAGCTGGGTATCAAGACCCTCTTCGTCTCTAACGCTGCCGGAGGCATGAACCCAGGCTTCAAGATTGGCGACCTGATGGTGATTACCGACCATATCAACTTCTTCCCCGAGCATCCCCTTCGCGGAAAGAACTTCCCCACCGGTCCCCGCTTCCCTGACATGCATGAGACCTATGATACCGGACTTATCAAACTGGCTAGCCAGATAGCCCGCGAGAAGAAAATCCGCCTGCAGTACGGTGTCTATATGGGCGTTCAGGGTCCTACCTTCGAGACCCCATCTGAGTATAAGATGTACCGCATCCTTGGTGGCGACACCGTAGGTATGAGTACCGTTCCTGAGGTCATCGTGGCCCATCATTGCGGCATCCGCACCTTCGGTATCTCGGTAGTCACCGACCTGGGCGGCTTCGACCAGCCCGTCGAGGTGAGCCACGAGGAGGTACAAGAAGCTGCCGACAAGGCTCAGCCTATCATGACTGAGATTATGCGCGAGATGATTGTACGCTCTGAGAAGCTGGAGCACAACAAGAAGGAGCAATTCAATACCGACCATCCAACAGAAACCTTCAAGAAGTAATGGAAATAGCAAAACTGGGAGAATTCGGTCTTATTGACCGTCTGACAAAAGACTTAGAGAATAAAAACGAATCAACGAAGTACGGCGTGGGCGATGACTGCGCCGTACTTCACTACCCCGATAGCGAGGTGCTGGTCACCACCGACCTGCTCATGGAGGGCGTCCATTTCGACCTCACCTATATCGACCTGAAGCATCTGGGCTATAAGTCGGCGATGGTGAACATCAGTGACATCTTCGCCATGAACGGCACCCCCCGTCAAATCACCGTCTCGCTGGCCCTCAGCAAGCGCTTCACGGTAGAGGATATGGAGGAGTTCTATGCCGGACTGCGACTGGCCTGCGAGAAGTGGAACGTCGACATCGTGGGAGGCGACACCACCTCCAGCTATACCGGACTGGCCATCAGCATCACCTGCATCGGCGAGGCCCGTAAGGAGGATATCGTCTATCGCAACGGTGCCAAGAATACCGACCTGGTCTGCGTCTCTGGCGACCTAGGAGCCGCCTACATGGGCTTGCAGCTCCTGGAGCGCGAGAAGAGCGTGTACTATCAGCAGGTAAATGATCTACAAAAGAAGATTGCCGAGGCAAAGAAGAATGGTGAAACTGAAAAAATCTCAAATCTCAAATCTCAAATCTCAAATCTCGGCCAACCAGATTTCGCAGGCAAGGAATACCTCCTTCAGCGCCAGCTTCAGACCGAGGCCCGTGGCGACATCATCCAGACGTTGCGCGAGGCAGGCATCCACCCCACCTCGATGATGGACATCAGCGACGGACTCTCCTCCGAGCTCATGCATATCTGCAAGCAGAGCCACGTGGGCTGTCGTATCTATGAGAAAGAAATCCCCATCGACTACCAGACCGCTGTGATGGCCGAGGAGATGAATATGAACGTCACCACCTGCGCCCTCAATGGCGGCGAGGACTACGAGCTGCTCTTTACTGTGCCCATCGGCGACCTCGACAAGGTAAAGAGCCTGGAGGGTGTGCGCATGATAGGCCATATCACCGAAGAGAAATACGGCCAGATCCTCGTCACTCGCGACAACCAGGAGTTCGAGCTCAAGGCTCAGGGATGGAATCCGCTTTAATTCACACAAAAATACCTTTATTATGAAACTACACCGACTAACTATCACCCTGCTGCTCATCGTGCTGGCAGCACAAAGCGCGTTCTCTGGCAACAGAATCCGCGTCATGGCACAAAACATGCAGAACTTCATGTACATCCTGCCTACCATTGGCGATGATTCTCACCCCGCCAGTCTGAGCAACTATGAGGATGCCGACGGCCGACAGAAAAAGATGAACGCCATCATGGACCTGTACTTCGACAACAATGAGCCAGCCGACATCTATTGTTTCTGCGAGATAGAGTGCTCAGACGACATTCTGAACTACATCGCCCAGAACTTCTCCAGCCGCACAGGGCGCAACTATCAGATTATCAGCGACGGACTGCCCTCTTATGTGAGCGATCCTAACGATATCTTGCGAAAGGCAGGTTTCATCTACGATGCCGCCACCGTGAAGCCCCACGGGCAGAGCATCGCCACCGGCATTGGCATCATGTATACCCGCTTCATGCGCATGCAGACCTTCGAAGAGATAGCCTCTGGCGAGCGCTTCACCGTTGGCATGAACCATTTCAAGGCAGGCAATCGCGATGACCTCAATACCGACGGAACGACCAACGGCCAGCGTCGTATTGCTAACGCCGAAAGTCTGATTAAAGCCCTGCCTAACGCCCTCGATCCCGATATCCTGCTCATGGGCGACTTCAACTGCAACATCGACGAGGAGTGTCTGCAGATGCTCATCAATGCCGGTTTCCAGGAGCAGATCCTGCGCTTCGACCCTGATGCCAGCATTCCCGGATGGGGCACCTCCCTCATCGACCATACCTTTGCCAACAGCACCATGGCCGAGCAGGTCAAGGCCGCCTTTTACCATCCTGGAGCCACCTACTACTCCAATGGCTATAACTGGGGCAAGGCCTATTCAGACCACGAGCCCTATGTGGTGGAGCTCGAGCTGAAGCCCTCAAGCAATACAAAGACCTACGTCAAGACCACCAGCGTAAAGGCAGGCGGCCAATACCTCCTCGTGGCCAATGGCAGCGGCAATACGCGAAAACTCTTCGGCATGATCAACGGCAGCTACGGCAATGCCCCAGCCCTCGACGTTGAAGAGGTAGACGGCGGCATCACGCTCGATACCGATGCCCAGCTCATGACCTTTGAAGATGCCGGCAGCGGACTCTATTATATCAAGTATTCCAACGGCAAGTACCTCAGCAACGGTCTGAAGAGCGACGGTAAGAGCTATTATACCACCCTTACGCCGACAACCCTCGACAATGCCCAGAAGTACAGCGCTACAAAGCGCAGCGACAACCGCTTCGAGCTGAAGAACCAGAGTTCTACCCTGATTATCTATTATGGTAACCCGGGCTACAGCTATGCCGACAATGTATGGGCCACCTATTATAACACCAACAACTCGCAGCAGCAGGCCCCCTTTCTCTACGAGGAGAAGACCACGCCATCAGGCATCAACAACATCAATATACAGCCTGCTGTTACAACACGTAAGGTGATGCAAAACGGACGACTCATCATCGTTTCACCCTCCGGTATCCGTCATAATTTGCAGGGAATACCAGTAAAATAAGGGCAAAACACATAGAAAACGCCCCATAAAGCAAAAATAATTGGTCAAAAGTTTGGCCAATTATTTTTTTCTTTGTACCTTTGCACCCGCAAACGAAAGGATTGCAGTGAACACATGATGGTGCCTTAGCTCAGTTGGTAGAGCATCGGACTGAAAATCCGTGTGTCCCCGGTTCGATTCCTGGAGGTACCACTCCTCCTTTCATTATGAATCCCGCGAAAGTCTTACGACCGTAGCGGGATTTTTCTTTGTAGGTGTCACTCATCACTTGCCACTGATCAGTGCTTTGGGCTTCTTTAGACTACCTGTCAAAATCAAGGATATTGCCAGAACAATCAGTAGAACTGCCTGGGGTGCTCCTATCAAAGAAGATGATGTAGAAGAAATCATCAGCACACTAAAGGATGTCGAATCATCTGACGGGAAATATATACTGCGGAAGAAATGATAAATAATGTGGCTTAACTACTATAACCCCGCCGTTGGCAAAGAGCAGACTGCCAAGGGCGGAGTTTTGTATGAGGAAGGATGTTCAGCTGTTAGCTATAAGCCGATTGCCGGTCATATCGTACCTGACAGGATGGGCGAAAGAAATAGTTTCTCTAAAGGTAACGGTAGTTGTATCGATGCCACGACGATGGAACTCGTCAAAGAGTGCTTGGTCGTGATAGGCTCGCATACAGGACCAGCCTCGGCTTTGCACCT
>CAZIKA010000012.1:0-30194 GCA_964539705.1 uncultured Prevotella sp.
GATCCTTGGGAGCTGTGCCGAGAAACCAGTCCTCACCACGATAGAAGTGCTCGTCAACGAGGTCGGCCTTCTGCTCCTTCATAGCCACCCAGCCCTTGTCAAACATCTTTCCTTCAGAGTCGGGACCGCTGGTACCTACAATCTTAATCTTTGGATATTTTGCACGCACAGCTGCTACAAAAGGCTTCAGACGCTCAAAGTAAGGGGTGTCCCATTGCTCGTTGCCAATACCGATATACTTCATGTTGAAGGGAGCGGGATGTCCCATGTCGGCACGCAGCTTGCCCCACTTGGAGTCCACAGGTCCGTTGGCAAACTCGATGAGGTCGAGGCAGTCGTCGATATAGGGTTGCAGCTCGTCCATCGCTGCATGAGCACTCTCAGCTTTGTTCTGGAACTGACAAGAGAGGCCCACAGAGAGTACGGGTAGAGGTTCGGCCTTGATGTCCTCGCAGAGCTGGAAGAACTCAAAGAAGCCCAGTCCGTAGGTTTGGAAATAATCGGGGAAGTAACGACTGGTGAAAGTGTAGTGCCAGCGGTTCTCGTTCAAAGGACGGTTCTCAACGGGGCCTACCGTATTCTTCCACGCGTAGCGCGTAGCGAGGTCGGTACCCTCAACGATGCAGCCGCCAGGGAAACGGAATACGCCAGGATGTACATCCTCAAGTGCCTTAGCGAGGTCGGCACGCAGGCCGTTCTCACGATCCTTATAGGTTTTGACAGGGAAGAGGCTGATGTGCTCTACGTCGGTAGTCACCTTGCTGTCGCCCCATACACGCAGATGGGCCTTGGCGAAGGTGCGCTTGGGCTTGATGATGGCTGTGTATTTCTTCCATTCCTTGCCGCTGATGTCCACACCAACATTTCCCAACTTCTGGTCATCGCTCATCGTGGCATTATCCACGAGGTCGATCCACAGCTTTGAACTACCGCCATCGGGTACGCGAGCCCATACTGAGAAGCGGTATTCCTCGCCACCTTTCACACCCATACCGAAGAATCCACGGTTCTCAATCATGGTGTGCTTGTCGTTATGGCCAGAGGGAGCCAGACGTACATAGTGGGGATTCTTGTCGAAGGGACCGTCATTCTTCAGCGTGACTTTGCCTGAGATGTCCCAGCCTGCGAAATGGTTGGGAAACTCGAACGAGCGGTTCATGACCAGTTCGGCGTACAATCCACCGTCGGCAGCATAATTGATGTCCTCGAAGAACAGACCGTACATCGTAGATGAAACAGGTGCTCCGAGTTTCTTGGTGTTCACGTCCATCACGTGCTGAGCCTGAGCAGCGAGTGATGCTGAGAATGCGAATGCAAGAGATAAAAATTTTAGATTCATTAGTAATCGATTTTATTAGTTTTTTGTTTCCTGTCGTGCAAAATTAGTTAAAAGTTATCAAAGACGCAAATTATATCAATAAAAATGTGTACTTTTGTAACTCTTTAACGAACTAAACAGATTTTGTCATGAAGAAAATATTGGTAGTAGAGGACAATGATAGTAACTACATCTTGATGACCTACATCCTGAAACGTGGTTACGAGTTTCAGCGTGCTGTGAATGGGCGCGAGGCTGTGGATATGGCTTTGGCTGGTGGCTTTGATCTGGTGTTGATGGATATCAAGATGCCTGTGATGGACGGCTTGGAGGCAACGAAGGCTATCAAGGAAAAGATGCCGGAACTGCCTGTGGTTGCTTTGACAGCCAATGCGTTTGATAGTGATCGCCAGTTAGCACTTGAGGTAGGATGTGATGATTTCTTGACGAAACCCATCAGTAGTGCCAAGTGTCTGGAAACGATAGAGAAGTTCATTGGGAAATAAGACGTAAAAATCCATATAAATGTGGATTGCACGGATGCAAAGATGGTTGTACCTTTGCATCCGGATTTTTTTAGTATTTTAAGGATGAAAAAGATTGTTATGACGGGCCTCTGTATGTTGTTGGGCGCAGTCGTGTCGGCTGATAACATACATGAGGTTTCTCTTGAAAGCGTGAACGATACCAGTCGCGTGATTGATTTGGATGAGGTGGTTGTCATTGCCCAGCCTAAAGAGGGGGCTTTGTTGCGCCATCAACCTATGAGTAGTAGTGCTTTTGGAACGCAGGAGATGCAGCTGCTTCAGATGAAGAGTTTGGGGCAGTTGGCTGACTATGTGCCATCGTTTGTGATGCCTGAGTACGGTAGTCGTCTCACCTCTTCTATGTATATAAGAGGCATAGGCTCACGCGTGAACAACTCAGCCGTAGGTATCTATTACGATCATATCCCCCTGATGTCGAAGTCGGCTTTCAATACCCATTTCTATATGCTGGACCGTGTGGATGTGCTGCGAGGTCCTCAGGGCACACTCTATGGTGCCAATAGCGAGGGAGGTATTGTGCGTATCTACTCAAAGAATCCTATGAGCTATCAGGGAACGGACGTGAATATTGGTGCTGCTACTAGTGAGGCTTACAAGGCAGAGGTGGCTCACTATCATCGTCCCTCGGAAAACCTGGCCTTTATGGTGGCTGGCTTTTTCAATGGACAAAGAGGCTTTTTCAAGAATCCGAATGTGGGTGAATATAATGATAAAATGAAAGAGGCCGGTGCTAAGGCGCGTTTGGTATGGAAACCCGCAAATAAACTCACTTTCGATCTCACCAGCGACTATCAGTTTACCATCCAAAACGGTTTCCCCTATGGTGCCTATGATGCTGATAAGGACGAGACAGCCGAGCCTTCAACCACGTTTATGAACACCTATCGTCGTCAGATGGTGAACACTGGACTGACTATTTCCTATGATTTCGATGATTATCTGCTCACTTCTACAACGAGTCACCAGTATCTGTGGGACCGTATGAAGATGGACCAGGACTATGTGGTGGCTGATTATATGGGGCTCCAGCAACAACAGAAGATGAATGCGGTGACGCAGGAACTGGTGTTCCGTTCCAAGAACGCCAGCCGTTGGCAACATACTTCAGGTCTCTTTGGCAGTTACCAGTGGCTACATACTGATGCCCCCGTTTATTTCGGTGATACCATGGGCAGTTTCATCATGTCTCAGTGGGGGATGCCTGCTGCGGCTACTAGTATGATGGCGTTTCAGAACAACTGGGTGTCAGGCGACTTCCGTACACCTCAGTTGAACTTCGGCGCTTATCATGAGTCGAATGTGATGGTGACAGACCGCTTGAAACTGACACTCGGCTTGCGTTACGATTATAGTCAGGTGAAGATTGACTATAACACCAAGGCGATGTTTGATCTGGCTGTGAAGATGGGTCCGACGTCTAGTGTCCATTCCTACCTGTCGGAAATAGACTCTGATCAGAAACACAGTTATCATCAGGTGCTTCCCAAGGTGGCTTTGACATATACGCTGTGCGAGAATGGTAGTAATGTTTATGCCGTAGTGAGCAAGGGCTTTCGAGCAGGAGGTTATAACCTGCAGATGTTCTCGGATATCTTCCAGACAGAGGAACGCGGTTTGGGTAAAAAGCTGATGGCTTTGGCAAGTGCAGACTATACGGTGGCTCATACCTCAGAACAGATTGATAAAATCAATGAGACTATTTCGTATAAGCCAGAGGAAAGTTGGAACTACGAGGCTGGTACTCATCTGAGCCTGTTTGACGGTAAGGTAAAAGCTGATGCAGCCTTCTTCTTTACGCAGATTCGTAATCAGCAGTTGTCGGTCATGGCTGGCACCTATGGCTATGGACGTATGATGGTGAATGCTGGTAAGAGCTATAGCTGTGGTGCAGAATTGGCTTTGCGCGGACGTGCTTTTGATGATCATCTGTCGTGGGGCGCTACCTATAGTTTTACGCATGCTGTATTTAAGGAGTATACAGATAGTGTTGCAACAGCCACAGGTTACGAGGCCATCAGTTATAAGAATAAGTATGTACCTTTCATTCCGCAGCATCAGTTCAGCGTAAACGGTGACTATCGTTTTGATGTGAATGATGAGATACTGAATAGTATCACAGTGGGATTCAACGTCAAGGGACAGGGCAAAACTTATTGGGAGGCCGATAATGAGATTTGTCAGAAGTTCTATGCCACGCTGGGTGCTCACCTGATGTTCAAGATGAACAATGTGGAGGTGGATTTCTGGGGACGCAACCTGACAGACACAAAATACCACACTTTCCTTGTGAATAGTCAGTTGACGAAGCAATATTTTGCCCAATTGGGTAATCCTCTGCAGGCTGGCGTGGATTTGCGACTGCACTTCTAAATCGGGGTAAGAGGCACATCGAACTTACTTTTCGCAGAGAAATGACAAGAAAAAGCAGACTTTTCTTGTCATTTCTCTTTCTTATTTTGTAACTTTGCACCGCATTATGGAAGAGAAGAAGAGTAGGAAGGCGGATTTGGAGCGAGGATGGATACCCCGTTTCGTGTTGGGGCTTGTCATAGCGCTGACCTGTTTTCTCATTGCTCTGTTTATGCCCTTCCCTGAAGACGACCCGCTAGATGATCCCGACTTGTTGGAGATGTTCTCCATGGACGAAGAACTCTCATCGCTGATGCGGCCGGAAAACGAACTAGCGTTAGCACCTAAGGTGGAGCCTGAACCTGCAAAGAAACTTGTGGTAAAAGACGAGGAAGAACTGGAAACGGAACCGCTGAAAGACGACGAGCCCGTTGAGACCGATATGAACAGTGATATGAGTGCGATGGATGATGAGATAGAACCGCCGGAGCCTCAGGATGATGATGTGGTCAGTTTCCGTGTGGTTGAGGACTTGCCGCAATTCCCTGGGGGACCTGTAGAACTGATGAAGTTCTTACAGCGTAATCTAAAATATCCGCCACTTATGCAGGAACGTAAGATACAGGGCAAGGTGGTGGCTGAGTTTATCGTTAATAAAGATGGGTCGTTGACTGATGTGAAGATTGCAAAGTCCCTCAATCCTGCTTGTGACCGGGAGGTGCTACGCGTGCTACGAATGATGCCCCGCTGGACGGCTGGCATCCAGAATGATCAACCCTGTCGCACGAAAGTATGTATTCCAGTAGTATTTAAATTGTAAATTATGATAACATCTGACGAAATCTTGAGAATCGTGAACGAGGGATTAGATGCCCTTCAGTACGACAGAAAACCAGCATCGCTCTATGAGCCTATTCGCTATGTGCTTTCATTAGGGGGTAAGCGCATCCGTCCTGTACTGATGTTGCTTGGTTATAATCTCTTCAAAGAGCATCCTGAGGATATCCTGATGCCTGCTCTTGGTTTGGAGACCTATCATAACTACACATTGCTGCATGATGACCTGATGGATAATGCTGACGTGCGTCGCGGGCAGCCCACGGTGCATAAGAAATGGGATGCTAACACGGCAATCCTCAGTGGTGACTCCATGCTGGTGCTGGCCTATCAGCGCATAGCTCAGTGTGATAGTGCCCATTTGCCACAGATGCTCAGCCTCTTCACAGAGACGGCTCTTGAGATTGGCGAGGGACAGCAGTTTGATATGGACTTTGAGAACCGTAACGACGTTACCGAGGACGAATATATCGAGATGATTCGACTGAAGACCAGCGTATTGCTGGCTTGCGCCCTGAAGATTGGAGCCATCCTGGGCGATGCTTCGAAGGAAGATGCCGACCTGCTCTATCGCTTTGGCGAGAAGATAGGACTGGCATTCCAACTACAGGACGACCTGCTTGATGTCTATGGTGACCCGAAAGTCTTTGGAAAGGCTATCGGTGGTGATATCACATCGAATAAAAAGACCTATATGCTCATCAATGCTGTGAATCGTGCCAATGCAGAGCAGCGAGTCGAGTTGATGAAGTGGATAGAGGCTAAGGAGTTCAATCGTGCAGAGAAGGTGGCTGCCGTCACCCGTTTGTATGATGAGATAGGCATCCGTCAGTTGTGTGAAGAGAAGATAAACTACTACTTCGAACAGGGCAAGCAGTTGCTGGAGCAGGTCAACGTGCCTGCTGAGCGTAAAGAGGTATTGCGCCAGTATACCAATGCTATGATGCATCGAGAGAAATAAGAGGGGCAAGGAGCAAGGGGCAAGATGAAAGTTGAAAGTTGAAAGAGGGATGTTTATAGATACGCATTGCCATTTGGATGGCGAGGAGTTTGATGAGGATAGGGTAGAGGTGATGCAACGGGCTCGTGAGGCTGGTTGCAAGGCTATCTTTCTGCCTGCCATCGACTTACCGTCATCGCAGCGTATCGTCAAACTCGCTCAGCAGTATCCCGACTTTCTCTATCCCATGATAGGTCTGCATCCTGAAGAGGTGCGTGCTGACTGGCATGAGCAGCTTGGCTCTATTCGTTCATTGTGTCAGCTCTCCCTCCAATTGGAGAGGGCGGGGGGGGAGGCTCCCATTATCGCCATTGGCGAAATCGGTCTCGACTTCTATTGGACTCGTGAATTTGAAAAAGAGCAACTGGAGGCTTTTGAAGCGCAGGTGCAATGGGCGGTAGAGACGCATTTGCCCCTAATGATTCATTGCAGGAAAGCTCAGAATGAGATGGTTCATATATTAAAAAGGTACGCGAAGGATTTGGTTGGCGGCGTGTTCCATTGTTTTACGGGCAATGAGAAAGAGGCAGCCGAGCTGTTGCAGTTCGAACGTTTCGTGCTGGGTGTAGGGGGCGTCTCTACGTTTAAGAAGAGTCATCTGCCAGAGGTACTCCCAGCAGTTGTTCCTCTCGACCGTTTGGTTCTTGAGACCGATGCCCCCTATATGGCCCCCGTTCCCATGCGTGGCCAGCGTAATGAGCCTGCCTATATCCGCTATGTCATCACACGTCTGGCGGAGGCTTACGGGGTAGATGAAGATGTTATTTGTCATCATACGAATGAAAATGTGAAAAAAGTTTTCGCAATTCAGATTTAATTTGTACCTTTGCATCCGGTTTCTAAAAACCGTGTGTATAGGCACGATTGGAGAGGTGCTCGAGTGGTTGAAGAGGCACGCCTGGAAAGCGTGTAACCGGCAAAACCGGTTCGCAGGTTCGAATCCTGTTCTCTCCGCAGGAAGAAAAGGATTCAAAGCTTTGAGGAAAAACTCGAAGCTTTTTTCGAATCCTGTTCTCTCCGCAGAAAGAAAAGGTTCAAAGCTCCGATGCAAAGCTTCGGGGCTTTTTTTATTTTTATACGTCTTGTTTGAGACAAAAAGGAAAGCCCATGATACGTTTTTCGATTACGTGTGCACATATAAGAAAGTACATCGGACATTTCCCATAATATATTATGTGAATTTTATATAATTTTGCAGCGATAAATTGTACTAACTGCAAATAATTAAAAACAAAATAAAAACCAAAACAACAAACAAATGAAAACCAAAAGACCGCTAGACCTGAAATGGTCGCTTGCAACGCAAGATTTCTGGAAACGGAGTCGCTGTCAGCTGCTGGCTGTCGGCTTGGCACTGACCAGTGTGGGAGGGTTTGTTTCTTGTTCGGAATACGACTTGGATGAGGAGACTCCCTCAGGGTGGGATCGCAGCATCTACAGTTGGCTAAACGAACAGGGTGACTTCACAAACATGGTAAGGTTGATTGATGACCTGAACTACACGGACGTGTTGGCAAAGACTGGTTCCAAAACGCTGTTTGCAGCCGATGACGCCGCTTTTGAGCGTTTCTTTAACAACAACTCTTGGGGCGTGAAGAAGTATGAAGATCTGACCCCGGCACAGAAGCGTAAGTTGCTCTTCGGTGCCATGATCAACAATAGTTATCAGGTACAAGCCTTGTCGAGTACACCGAATGCTAGTGGCACTCCAGTAGAGGGAGATGCGATGCGTCGTTATTCTGCCCTTGAGCCTTTTGATAATGTTCAGTTGTTGGAGAAAAAGGATATTCCTGACGCTCAGTATTGGAAAAGCTATCGTAATCGTGACTCGTTGATAGTGTTGCATGATGCGACAGTGACGCCAATGATTCACTTCATTGAGCGCCACATGGCCAACAAGCAGATTACCAATGAAGATTATGATTTCCTTTACAATAAAACCACTCAACGCAAGAGCGGTGATGCATCGGTGAATGGTGCGCAGATTGTGGATCAGAATATCCGTTGCCTGAATGGTTTTGTCAATCGTATGAGTGAGGTGGTGACGCCACTCCCTAATATGGCTGATATTATTATGTCGAAGCCCAATACTACGGTTTTCGCGCATCTGCTGAATCGTTATTCTGTGCTCGACTGGCTGGGGGACGATATGAAGGATTCCTATAATGCTGCGCAAGGGACAAATGTGGACTCTATATTCCAACTGCGTTATTTTGCAACTTATTCTCAAGGAAGTTCACCTCAAAAGCCTTTCTCGTCTACATATAACCAGACAAGTGAGGACTTTGGCGAATTGTCGTTTGACCCGGGATGGAATAGCTATTACGTTCCATCGAATACTTCTGGTGAAACCTCTATGCAGCAGGATATGGCTGTAATGCTGGTACCCACAGATGCAGCTCTAAATTATTATTGGCAAGAGGGCGCTGGTGCTACTTTGCGAAAAAATTTCGGCTCTTGGGATAATGTGCCCTATAGCACGCTGACCGAGCTTATGAATGCCAATATGATACAGTCACTTGTAAGTAGTGTACCCAGTAAGTTCCCGTCAATGCTTAACGATGCCGCCGATCCATTGGGTATTACCATAGATGATATTGACTCGGTCTATTTGGCTTGTAATGGCGCTATTTATCTGACTAATCGTGTGTTCACCCCGACCTCTTTTGTCAGTGTAATGTATCCCGCAGTGGTGGACAAGAATATGTCGATAATGCTTTGGGCTATCAAGAAGCTGAACTATCAGGCCTATCTGAACTCTCTGAATTCACGTTACAGTTTCTTCTTACCATCCAACACTGCTTTGCTGTCATATATTGATCCTGGTACTTATAATAAGACCCAGCTTGAGATGTTGCGTTTTCATTACAGTTCTGCTTCTGACATGAAGGGTAATGAAGTGTATGCAAGTAGGCATAAGGTTGATGCAGATAGTGGCATACCGGCAGATTCAACCCATAATTATAAGAGTTCAGAATCTATGGACCTTGAAAGCAATCCTATTCTGAATCGTCTATATAATATATTGGATGATCATGTCGTGATTGGCGATGTAGAAGACGGTCATGAATATTATCGTACCAAAGGCGGATCAATCCTGCGTGTTAGCAATGTGGCTCAGGGTGCCAGTGGTATGATGGTTGAAGGAAGTAGCCAGATTAACGGCGAATCGGCAGCTGTTCCCGTGAGCTTTGTCTATAATCAGACAAAAGGCGGAAATGGAAAGAGCTATATCTTGGAACAAAGTCCGCTGCTTGGTACACGTCGCTCTGTATTCAATATCTTAGGCCAACATCCGGAATTCAGCCGCTTCCGTGAGTTGCTTCTAGGTAGTACCCTCTTAGAGACGAAGCACGACAAAAAGTATGAATGCAGTGATACCTGTATCAGTACGTTCAATAACTTCCATTATACTGTATACGTACCTACTAATGAGAGTATTGATCAGCTTATTGCAGCGAAAAAGCTGCATACATGGGCTGAAGTGGCTGGCTTGGATACTACTATAACGGAAGATCGTGATAAGTATCATAAGTACGTTGCTGAGATAGAAGCCTTCCTGCGCTATCACATTCAGGATAATGCCGTGCTGATTCATGGTGATAACACGACAGGTCTGGATGAGTTTGATGAAGAGGGTAATTTCGTGACTCCTTATGAGACGGCTTATTTAGCCACAGAGAAAGCAAAGAATGGAACGAAGAAGACCTTCAGAAAGGTAAAAGTGAAGACCGACAAACCGGGCAATCAGATATTAGTAATTGATGAGGCTGGCAACACCCGTAGGGTAATGACCGAGAAAACCGGACTGTATAACCTGTTGGCACGTGAATATACTTATGTCACCAAGGAGGAAAAGGATAAGAGCATAACAACATTTATCCACAATTCTTCGTCGGCTGTGGTTCACCTGATTGACGGACCTCTGATGTATAAGATTGACGAGTAAAAGGGAAAAAAGAAAATGAATATGACAAATAGTATTTCAAGCAAAACCGAAAGGGTGCTCAAAGGTCTTTTGCCTTTTTGTCTTTTTACCCTTTTGCCTTTGTCTGTGTCAGCCCAAAAGGCAGGCGATATCATTAGTGGTCAGGTGACCGATGCCTATGGTCCTGTGATGCAGGCAAATGTTGTCGAGATTGATGCAGCCAACCGTATCATATCAGCTGCATCTACGGATATGAATGGTAACTTCTCTTTCAAGTTGAAGAACCCAAAGAATAAACTGAAAGTGTCCTATGTAGGTTGCAAGACGCAGGTGTTGCCTTTCAATAAGACCCACTTTATTATTAAATTGGCTGATCAAACAACATTGACAGGTGTTGAAGTTGTTGCCAAGAAGAAGGCTGGTGGCTCTGGATTGCAGATTCCTGTGAAAGAAATTTCGTCAGCTCGTCAAACGATTGATATGAAGGAGTTTGAGGGCCTCTCGGTAACTACTGTTGATGAAGCTCTGCAGGGACGTATCGCTGGTTTGGATATTGTGGCTAACTCTGGTAACCTGGGAAGCGGTACGAGTATGCGTCTGCGCGGTGTGTCGAGTATCAATGGTAGCAGTGAGCCGCTTATCGTTGTCGATGGTAATGTCTGGCAGAGCGGTGCAACGTCTGATTTTGACTTCCAGTCAGCCAATGACGAGAAATTTGCCGAACTGCTGAATGTGAACCCTGAGGATATCGAGAGTATCGCCGTGTTGAAGGATGCTGCTGCTACAGCTATCTGGGGCTCACAGGGTGCTAATGGCGTTATTGAAATTAAAACGAAGCGTGGCGCTCGTGGAAATACCCGTGTAACCTATAGCTTCCGTCTGACAGGTACTTACCAGCCTAATGGTATGAAGTTGCTTAATGGCGATGAATATACCATGCTACTCAAGGAAGAGTATTTTAATCCGCACATGGATCCTAATGCCAGTGATGCCATTGATGAGATCAACTATGTGTCGGGTGGTAAATTCTCTGAGTATCAGATGTATAACAATAACACTGACTGGGTGGATGCTGTGAAGAAGGTTGGATGGCGTCAGAACCACTATGTGGCATTGAGCGGTGGTGGTGAGAAAGCAAATTTCCGTATTGCTGCCGGTTACGATCACGAAACGGGTTCTATTATTAAGCAGCAACTGGACCGTTTCACGACCCGTGTGGCACTCGACTACTTCGTCAGTGACCGTATCAAGATTGCTACTAATGTGGCTTTGACCTATACGGACAATCAGAAGAACTATGCCGACTTGCTATCTGTCGCCTATCGTCGTATGCCTAACCTGAGTATCTATGAAGAGGACAGAAATGGTAACTCGCTGGGTGAGTACTATAGTATGTTACCAACATCGAATGAGGTGTTCAAAGATAATCAGTTCAAAGATTATAACCCTATAGCCTTGGCTTATCTGGCTCAGAATGAGGAAACAAGTTATAATATTGAGCCAGAGTTCAAACTGAATTATGAACTATTAGGCATTGATGACGAGAAATCGCGTCTCACATACGAGGGAAAGATTGTATTTAATATCTTCAACCGTTACAACGACATGTTCCGCCCTGTGGAACTGAGTACAGACGGCTGGACGAGCAGCGATGCCAACTTGGCCACAAATAATGCCTATAAGAGCTTAGGTGTGACCACCACGCATACGCTGACCTATGTTCCGCAGTTCCGTAATAAGGATCACTCATTGATGATGATGCTCCGCGGACAGTTGGTGAAGGGTACCAACACGACTCAGAATACCAGTGAGTATGGACTGCCTTCAGGAACTATTCGCTCGGCCAGTGCTCCTGGTATAATCTCTACTTTCAGTTCCTCTCCAGGCCAGTGGCGCAGTCTTTATTTTACATATTCTGCCCACTATGCCTATAAAGGACGTTATGTCGTCGATTTCTCTGTACGTCGTGATGGTAGTACGAAATTCGGTCCCGATGAACGCTGGGGTAATTTCCCCGCTTTGTCAGGTAAGTGGATTGTAAGCGATGAACCTTGGTTCAGGAAGGGCTTACCTTTCGTATCTATGTTAGCAGCCCGTGTGGGTTGGGGTATCGTGGGTAATCAGCCTGGCGGCGAAGGGTTGTTCTATAGTAAGTATGAGAGTGGTAAGGGCTATATAGGCAATGGCTCAGCTTATCAGAAGAATATCCAGTTGAAGAAATTGAAGTGGGAGCAAAAAGAGACTATCAATCTTGGTGTTGATTTCGGTTTCTGGAACGACCTGATCAATGGTAATGTGGAGGTATATCGCCAAAAAACTACCGACTTGTTGATGGCGAACCGTGCACTGCCTTCCAGCTCTGGCTTTGCTTCTATGGCCTATCAGAACGTCGGGGCTATGGAGAATGTGGGTTGGGAGTTCAACCTCAATGGTAACCGCATCATCAAAGCAGGCAAGTTCTCAGTTGACTTCAATATTACATTCGCAAATAACCGCAATAAACTGACCGAGATGGACGAAACTGTTCTGGCCTCGCTCAATAGCGATTTCGATAAGAAAAATGGCAGCTACCTCTCACGCGTCGAGTTGAATCGTCCTTTGGGTGGTATCTATGGATTCCGTTATAAAGGTGTCTATCAGTATAGTAAATATTCAGAAACGGAGATTCCTGGCGTGAGTGGACCCAATGCTCCTGTGGCTCGCGATAAAGACGGAAATGTTATCCTTGATAACTATGGCCGTACGAAACCCGTGAGATTCTGTTATACAGGTGTTGAGGAAGACGAGAAGGAGTTCAAGGGCGGTGATGCCATCTACGAGGATGTCAATCACGACGGTCAGATTAATGAACTTGATATCGTTTATCTGGGCTCTTCTCTGCCAAAGTTTACTGGCGGTTTCGGCTTTAAGTTGCATTTTGGACGCTTGACCTGGAACAACCAGTTTAACTTCCGCTATGGCAATAAGATCATTAACAAGGCTCGCATGAATGCAGAGAATATGTATTCTAACAATAACCAGAGTCGTGCAGTGCTGTGGCGCTGGCGTGTGGAGGGCGATGATGCTCCTATCCCGCGCGCGTTATATAATTATGGTTACAACTGGTTGGGCAGCGATCGCTTTGTTGAGGATGGTTCATTTATTCGTTTGAACTATACACAGATTAGCTATGCAATGCCTCCGAAGGTTCTTAAGAAGCTGGGACTTCATCAGTTAAGCGTGTATGTGTCTGCCAACAACTTGTTTGTGTTGACAAAGTATTCTGGTGCCGACCCCGAGGTGGGCTACGGTGGCTATGGTGTTGTGACAGACAATGCTCAGACGCCTCGTGCAAAATCATTTACCGGTGGTGTTACAATTTCATTTTAACCATCATAAAGAAACAGAAGCGTTATGAAAAATAAGAATATAAAGAATTATCTCTTTGGACTATGTGTCGTTGGCAGTGGTGCAATGATGACCAGCTGCAATGACTTCCTCGATGTACTGCCAATGAATGAGGTGGTACTTGAGAACTATTGGACCAAGAAAAGTGACGTGACCAGTGCCCTGATGGGGTGTTATGAGAGCCTGCAGGCAGGGGAAAGTGTTACCCGTATGGGACTATGGGGAGAGGTGCGCTCAGATAATATATTGAAAGGAAATACATCATCGCAAGATCTGGAGCAGATGCTCAAGGAGAACATACTGCCAACAAACAGCTATTGTAACTGGACGGCATTCTACCAGACCATTAACCGTTGTAATGTGATGATACATTATGCCCCTCAGGTGCAGGCCATCGATCCAAACTATGCTTTGTCAGAGATGAAGTCCAATATTGCTGAGGCTACTTTCATCCGTTCGTTATGCTATTTCTATCTCATCCGCACTTTCCGTGATGTGCCTTTTACACGCAAGCCTAGTATCGATGATACCGAGGAATATCGCATCCCCGCAGACTCGTTTAATGTGGTGCTCGACAATATCATAGCGGATATGGAGGCGGTAAAGGACGATGCGCCATTGTATTTCCGTAAACCGAATCCAGACAAGGAGGACTATGAGAATGAGCGTTATAACACCGCACGTGTCACACGTCCTGCGATGTATGCCCTATTGGCAGACCTCTATCTGTGGAAGGGCGATTGGGATAAGTGCGTATCCTGCTGTGATTATGTGATTACTTTCAAACAGGATGAATATGATAAACTGCTGAAACGCCGTTTGCAGGATGATGTGCAGTTGTTTAATGACATTCCTCTTTATATTGAGAAGATAGGAAGTTTCTCTGGCTATGCATATAACCAGATATTTGGTGTACAGGGCAACTCCTTTGAGAGCATCTTTGAGATTACTTATGATGATGAAAAAAGTAAGGACAACAAGAATACTTATGTCAGTTCGTTCTATACACATCTGAACAACAATAATCCAACTAGTGGAAATCTTGTTGCCGTTGACGAGTTCTTTGAGGGATTGCCTCAGAAGAGTACCGAGCTCTTCAATAACAAGGACTGCCGCGCTTACGAGGCTATCTACCAGAATGGAAAGTCGTATTGGATTGCCAAGTACGCTTCTCAGAACACGAGGATAGACAATTCAAAGACCACTTGGACAACAACTTGGAGTCTTGGTGCTAGCGACTATGCACATTGGATTATCTATCGACTCACTGACGTGATGCTGATGAAGGCAGAGGCTCTGATAGAGCAGGGTAGTGAGAAGTACGAAGACGCGTTTACGCTCATCAATGCTGTGAATCGTCGTGCCGTCAACTCTTTGACACCAGGTACGGGTGAGGTCTTGAAGTTTGCTACTTACAAGAACTCTTTGGAAGATATGAGAGGCTTGGTGATGGATGAGCGTCATCGTGAACTGATGTTCGAAGGTAAGCGTTGGTATGACCTGGTGCGTATGGCTCGTCGTACGGGAAGCACGAAGGAACTGGGTAAAACCGTCACAAAGAAACAGGTGACTAATATCAGTGGTATACAGATCCGTCTGGCCGATTTCAATGCTCTTTATATGCCCTACAGTCAAAGTGAACTGAAGGTTAACCCCTATTTGAAGCAGAACTCCGCCTATAATACTGGTGGTGACGCTGACTTGCAGAAGAACTAGATAAGATTTAGAAATAAGTAATAGACAATAATAATTATGATTACCAAGATAAAGAATAAGAAATGGATGGAAAAAATGATGATAGGAGTATGCTTCTTCCTCCTTCCTCTTTCATCTTTCCTCCTTATTTCGTGTACTGACGATGACAGTGACGCACCCTTAACGTTCTATTCTTCGGTACGTCTTACTGCTGCGGATTTTATCGAGGCCGATGATGCACGCTTCAGTGATTTTAAGACGATATTGGAGAAGGGCAACTATCTGGGTATGCTGAAGACCTATGGTCACTATACCGTTTTCGCACCTACCAATGATGCGATACGTCTATATCTTTCAGAGAATGGCTATTCCAGTGTTGAGTCCTTGCCTAAGGAGATATGTGATACCCTTTCACGTACACATATTGTTAACACGAAGGCCTATTTTACCACGGATATGGGTGACGAGGTCTCTCCTATCAATATGAACGACAACTACATCAATATGACCTCAGACAGTGACGTCGTCAATAATAATGCAGTGGTCTTTTTTGTCAACGACGACTCTCGACTTATCCAGCGTGACGACTCTGTAACTAATGGTGTGGTACATGTTATTGATCATGTGATAAAGGCCAGCAACGACTTGTTACCAGCACTATTGGAGAAGAATCCTAAGGTGTCGATATTCTATCAGGCATTGAAGATTACAGGTATGGCTGACTCGCTGATGAAATATATCGATGAGAGCTACTCTCTTGATCCCGACTCAGCTATGGGTGGCAATAAGAATATCCAAGTGGTCAACTCTACCTCTGGTGATGGTACGGGACAGACAACGAGAACGTATTTCCCTCTGCAGAGAAAGTTCGGTTTTACGGCATTTGTGGAAACAGACTCTATCTATCAACTCCATGGCATCAATAATGTAGAGGAGTTAAAAGCCTATGCCAAGGCTATCTATGATGAGGCTTATCCTGATGACGCTGGCAAGTATGATAATGATTTAAGAGATCGTCGCAACCCATTGAACCGTTTCATTAGCTATCACTTGATGTATAGTAAAGGCGACCGTGACTACTGGGTACACTGTAAAGGTGAACTCTATTCCACCAAGTTCATTATAGACGAATTTGATCCGGAAGAATATTATGAGACGATGGCTCCCCATACTCTGATGCGTTTCTGTAGCAATCCCAACGAGGAAATCTATATCAACCGCAAGGGTGGACCTGGCAATAAGAATGTTGAGGTACGTGGCGCAGCTGTGTTGAAAGAACAGGGTGGTCAGTGTAGTAATGGTATCTATCACTATGTTGATGACATAATCTGCTATTCCAAGGATGTACGTACTAACGTGCTCAAACGCCGAATCCGTATAGATAGTAGCTGCTTGAGTCCTGAATTTATGAATACAGGTGCCCGTTACTATTATATGAACAAGGACAGAATGATGATTGGCTTCAAACATGGCTTCCTAACGAATTTTATTATGCATAATGACAATACATTCGTGGGTTGTGGTAATGAGCAGACAGGATGGGTACACTATGAGGGCAGTGGCGTTTGTATTACTGGAGAGAAGTTTGATGCTTCCATCAAACTGCCTTCTGTCCCAGAAGATGGTACTTATGAAGTGCGCATTGGCTATTCTCAGGGAAATGACCGAGGTATTGCACAGGTTTACCTGAACAATACTGCATGTGGCATTCCTGTTACCTTCCGTATTATTGACAGTAACGCAGGCCGAGTAGACGATACCGGTGATGAAGAGGAAGACAGGGCCAACGACAAGGCTATGCGCAATCGTGGTTTTATGAAGGCTATGGACAGCTACGGTACCCGTAGCGATAAGCGTAGCTTGCGTGACCAACCAAACTGTCTGCGACGTATTCTGGTACGTCAGTATATGCATGCCGATCAGGACTATTGGTTGCGTTTCCGACAGATCCTGCCAGGCAAATCACTTTATATGTCTCTCGACTATGTTGAACTATGTCCGAAGGAAATCTATGATGATCCCGAAGGTGAGGACAGACATTGATTCAATTCATAATTCTTAATTCATAATTCATAATTGAAGATGATGACAATCAAGATAAATAATCAAAACAGAGTGAAGAAGATGATGGTCGGAGCCTGCTCTTTCCTCCTTCCTCTTTCCTCCTTCCTCTTCGCTTCTTGCTCTGACTGGGACGACCATTATGAGGATCCTGTAACCCAGTCAAGTAGCACTTTGACTCTGTGGCAGACAATCCAACAGTATCCCGAGTTGAACGACTTCAGTGAGGTGCTTGGAAAGACCATGTTTCTTAAGCAACATAAGAAGACGGCAGTGAGTTATGCTGATCAGCTCAACGGCTCACAGACGTTCACAGTCTTGGCTCCTGTCAATGGCTCTTTTGATAAGGCTTCGTTGCTGGCACAACTGGAAACCGATTCGGGCGACTCTGCTGTGATACGTTCCTTTGTGGGCAATCATTTGTCGTATGGTATGGTTAGTAGTACCGCTACTCCTTCAGATTGCTATCTGCTGAATACTAAACGTGTAGCTATCGGTGCTGGTAATGTCCTTGGCTCACCTATTCAAAAAGAGAATTTACGTGCTAAAGGGGGTATCCTCCATATCCTTGAGCGCCCAGTGCCTTACCGTTATAATATCTATGAGGCTCTGCTTAATGATAACCGTTATACGGCTTTGGGCCAACTGCTGAACAGTTACGAGGACGATGAGTTTAATCCCACTTTATCCATACCAGGCGAGATGGTTGATGGTGAACAGATATATATCGATTCTGTTTTCGACCAGCACAATATCATGTTGGATCGTGTAGGAAAGATTGCAGATGAGGACTCTACCTTTATCATGCTGGTTCCTAGTGCTACAGAGTGGGATCGTGTATGGCAGGAGGCCTTGAAGTATTATCATTATGCTCCGGCAGTTCTTGGTGCCGACTCCTTGCAGCGTTTCTGGTCAGCTTATTCTTTGCTCAACGATGCCATCTTTAGTCGCAAGATACAGATTAGTGCCACCGACTCTCTTATCACCTACGACTATAACAAGAAATATCCGAAGTATCATGTCTTCCATAAGCCATTCGAAGAAGGCGGCATTCTGTATGGCGCAACTCCTGTCGAGTATAGTAATGGCACTCTGTATACTACCGACCAATGGCCATTATCGCCAGAAACCACCTTCCAGCGTGAAATAAAAATAGAGGCTGAGAATGAAAGTAATATCTTAAGTAAAGGCGTAAACTGTGATAATAAGAAGGAGATGGTTAATGCTGACAGTGTATCTGAGAACGGCTATATGAGTATTAAACCACTACAAGTTGCCAATAACTGGGATATTACTTATGAACTGAAAGATGTTCTGTCAGGCACCTATGATATCTGCGTGATAGTATTGCCTCTTACGGTAGCTGATGTGAAGGCACGAACACAGCCTACTAAATTCAAAGCAACGCTCAGCTATATTGATGCGAAGGGGAATTCTAAAACATTAAAATGCGTCACCAAGGAAAATTCTAAGGATTTCTTGAATGATTCCGTCTGCGTTGATACAGTAATGTTGGCTGAGAATTTTACGTTCCCTACTTGTAATTACGATCAGAGAAATACCAAGTTTTCTTTGAAACTGGAGACTTCTGTCACAAACAATGATATCATTGAATTAGGAAACAGATATACACGTCAGATGCTCCTCGACTGTATCTATTTGCGACCAAAGAAGAGGGTTGAGGAATGAGAAGTGATAAGTGTTAAGTGATTAGTATTGAAATATGAAAAAAGCAATCTATAATAAGATTAAAGGTGCAGTAAAGGGTTTCATGCCATTTTACTTTCTTGCCTTTTTACCTTTGTCGGCAATGGCTCAGGAGTTAAAGACTGTGAGCGGTTATGTGACCGATGCTGCTACAGGACTTCCTATCGCGGGTGTCCTTGTTGAGGCATATGGAAACCATAAATACACAGCTATGACAGATGAGCGTGGTGCCTATGAGTTGAAAGTTCCTGAATATGTGAGCAGTGTTGGTATGCGTGTTGAGGGCTATCAGTTCCTGCAAAAGGCTATCCGTCATAATGTTGATAAGACCAATGCCGAACTTTATCCTGCCTCATTTACACCTGTTTATGAGCGTGAGACCCAGTCGTCAGTTAGCCGTCGTGCCGATAATTTCGACAATACGGCACAGGTAAGTATTGATCCCCTCGTTGCAGAACAGTTGGGGGCCGATATCCATTCCGTAGCTCGCAGTGGTCAGTTGGGTATGGGTAATACAATGTTTATTGGCGGTCTCACCAGTCTTCAGACCAGTGCACAGCCGTTAGTCGTCATTGATGGCGTTGTCACCGATATGCAGTATAATCGTCAGATGTTGCATGAGGGCTATTATAATAATATCCTGGCCAACCTCAGTATCGATGATATCGAGAGCGTTACCGTGTTGAAAAACGGTACAGCCCTATATGGCGCGAAAGCTGCTGGAGGCGTGTTGCTTATTAAGACTAAGCGCAACCGTTCAATGGCTACTAAGATTGACGTCAATATCAATGGGCAATTCATGTTGACTCCCCGTTTGCCAAAGATGATGGGTGCCGAGGACTATCGCCTGTATGCCACGGAGATGCTTTCTGGTCTTACAGCCGATATCGATAAGATGGAATTTGTATCCAACGACCGTTCTGTTCCTTATTATTATAATACCTATCATAATAATACAGATTGGAGCAAGGAAGTGTATCACAACACCTTTGTTTCAAACTATAGCATCAACGTACAGGGAGGTGATGATGTGGCTAACTATAACCTCTCGGTGGGCTATATGTTCGGTGATGCCACCCAGCGTGGCAATGATATCTCGCGTTTCAATATGCGATTGAATACTGATATCCATGTGGTTCGTGGACTGGACGTGCGTTTCGATGCCTCTTATAGTGATGTTACGCGTGATTTGCGTGATGATGGTGCAACTGCTGATCTTACCGTTGGTACGGTGACATCTCCTGGTTTCCTGTCGCTTATCAAGTCGCCATTCCTGGCTCCATATGCTTACGATGTCAATGGTAATCCGAGTCATTATCTGGCCGCAGCCGATGATTATGCTATTAAGGCTTTTGAAAGTGATGGCGAGATTTATCAGAATGCAGTACGTTTGGCCAATCCTTTAGGTATCCTGCAGCTTGGTGATGGCGAGAACCGTAATCAGGCAGGAAATCGTATGGTGACCTTCAGTATTACTCCCAAGTATCTGTTTAATAGTCACCTCTCTTTGCAAGAGCACTTCAATTTTACATTGGTTAATACCAATGAGAACTACTATCTACCACTTGAGGGTACCCCTCCATTCCGTCTTCTGTCAACCAGCAATATCCAGGTGGAGAATATGTCTCAAAGTATGGCAGCTCGTCAGAATTCCATCATGAGTGACACCCGTCTGATGTGGAACAATCGCTATGGTGCCCATAAGATTGATGTCTTTGGTGGTGTGCGTTATCAGAGTAGCAAGTATAAGATGACGGCTCAACGTGGTTTTAATACAGGTAACGATAAATACCCTAGTACGGGTAATACCAACAACTACCGTTCAACCTGGGGCGATGATGATAAGACTCGCGACCTTACATGGTATGCACAGGCCGACTATAACTGGGGTGAAAAGTATTACTTTGAGGCAGGTCTTTCCGCAGAGGCCAGTTCTCGTTTTGGCGAGGATGCCGATGGATTGAAACTCGGCGGCGTGGTATGGGGACTCTTCCCCAGTGTCAATGCAGCGTGGGTGCTAAGTAACGAGAAGTGGCTGGCCGATGTGAAAGGCATCGACTACCTGCGTCTGAATGTCGGTTTCGATGTGACGGGTAACGACAATATTGATTATACCGCCTCTAAGACCTATTTCGTGGCCAACAATATGCTCTCCCAGAAAGTTGATGGCAAGTCACTTGGCAATATCGGTAACACCTCGCTATCTTGGGAAACCACCAGCCGACTGAATTTAGGACTGGAAGGCAACTTTATGAACAACCGTCTGAATGCCCATATCAATTATTTCAAGGGCTGGACCAAGAATCTGCTCACCCTTCGTCAGTTGGCTTGGACTAGTGGCTTGGCAGAGAGTTGGAGTAATGACGGAAAACTCGAGAATGAGGGCTTCGAGGTTGGTTTTGGCGCTAAGGTGCTCAACCTGAAGGATTTCGGTTGGGAAGTAGGCGCTTCTGCCGGTCATTATGTGAATAAGATTACGTCTCTTCCCAATAACGACAAGTCTTTTGAAACAGAGGCTTATGGCGCTACTATCCTTTCTCAGGTAGGTACTGCTGCCGGTGTGTTCTATGGTTATAAGACCAATGGCGTTTATGCCACTCAGGCTGCCGCTGATGCCGATGGCTTCTACCAAGTCAATGATCATGGTGATAAAGAGTATTTTAGTGCTGGCGATATGCGTTTCGTAGACAAGGATAACAATGGCGTTATTGATGAGAATGACCGTTTCGTTATCGGTGATCCCAATCCCGATGTCTATGGAAATATCTACACCCGTCTGACCTGGAAACAATGGACGCTGAATGCTACGATGCGCTATTCAATTGGTAATGATGTGTATAACTATCAGCGCTCATTGCTCGAGGGTGGCTCACGCTTCCATAATCAGACTACAGCGATGCTGTCACGTTGGACCAGCGAAGGACAGCAGACCTCTATTCCTCGTATTACTTATGGTGACCCTATGGGTAACAGCCGTTTCAGCGACCGCTGGATTGAGGATGGCAGCTATCTGCGCTTAAGTAATGTTACGCTGAGCTATTCTATTCCTATCCACAGCACCTATCTGCAGGGTATCACGCTGTGGGGTGGTGCTTATAATCTCTTTACTCTGACTCATTACCTGGGCAGCGATCCTGATTGTGGTGTCAGTGGCAGTGTGCTGATGCAAGGTATCGACCGTGGTCTGCTTGCCAACTCACGTTCGTTTGCACTGGGTGTGAAGGTGAACCTGTAGAAGACTCTCCCCCCAGCCCCTCCCTGCGAGGGAGGGGAGTGGTTAGCTTTTCAAATAATAAAAAACAGAATACATCAAATTAAGACTATATCGTTATGAGAAAGTTTATTTGTGGAAAGATATCGGAATTACTCCGTTTCATGGTCTATTTACTCCTCCCCATTACAGGGGGAGGTTGGATGGGGGTCTCCTGCTCCGACCTCATCGAAACCGACAGCGAACTGGTGGAGTTCCAGAAAGACAATCGTCTGCAATCACCTTCCGACACCGTATACAGCGTGATGGGTATTGTCTATAAGATGCAGACCATCGCCGATCGTACTGTTTTGTTGGGTGAGTTGCGTGGCGACCTGACTACTGCAACTGCATCAGCCAATACGGACTTGAAGGCTATTGCTAATTTTGAAGTAGATACTGATAATGCTTACAATCGCATCAGCGACTATTATGCCATTATTAATAACTGTAACTATTTCCTGACTTATGTCAACAAGGATTTGGTGCGTCACGATCGTACGGTGTTTGAACATGAGTATGCCGCAGTAAAGGCCTTCCGTGCCTGGACCTATTTGCAATTGGCTCAGATCTATGGTAGTGTACCTCTTGTGACAGAACCGTTGCTGACAGAGGAAGCCTCTCAGGCCGCCATGCAGCAGACCCCTCAGAATATCACGGCTATCTGTAACTATTTTATCGATGATCTGAAACCCTATGCAGATACCAAACTACCTGCTTATGGTATTATAGATAACAAGGACTCAAAGAAATTCTTTATTCCTGTTCGAGCTTTGTTAGGCGACCTTTGCCTGTGGGCAGGACGCTATGCAGAGGCTGCTCAGTATTATCACGACTATCTGTCGCAGCGTACGGCTCCTGTCCGTACCAATACTTCGTCTGCCAGATGGGCTGATGCCAAGACCAGAGATTTTACTGATGTCAGCAGTACGCTCTCCTATGATATTGACGATAACGATTGTCTGACACTTATTCCAATGGAAAGTGGTGAGTTTTATGGTGTGAAGAGCAATCTTTACAATATCTTCAATTCTACGGACCTTAATCAGCAGTATGCCAAGGTGAAGCCAACGAAACAGATTTACCAGTTGTCGGCTAAGTATAACTACTGTTATAAGGAAATAGATAGCAAGGGTGGTGTTGATACCCTTTATGCTGAGAGAGATAATCTGGTAGACAGCAAATATGTCGGTGACTTGCGTTTTGGCTATATTTATAAAAATGACGTGACGGGCGAAGAGCGCTATTCTCGCACCTCCAATGAAAAGCAGACAATCCGTAAGTTTAATTCTAATACTGCTGGCGTGACGCTCTATCGTGCCAATATGGTTTATTTGCGATATGCTGAGGCCCTTAACCGTGCTGGTTATCCGCAGTCGGCATTTGCGGTGCTGAAGTATGGCCTCTATCGTGATATCGTGTCTACAATGATTGATGATGTTGAGCGTACTGCCGCAGCCGCTCTAATTACTTTCGACCCCATCTACTTCTCGGTTGATAATACTCAGGGCGTTCATGCCCGTGGCTGTGGTGATGCAGATTGTGACACTACCTATTGCATGCCTATGCCAAAGACAGCCCTTGCCACCCGTCAGGATACTATCGACTATCAGATACCAGAAGTCGAAGATATGATTATCGACGAGATGGCACTCGAGGGCGCCTTCGAGGGTTATCGCTATTACGACTTGATGCGAGTAGCGTTGCGTCGTGATGATGCCTCATACCTGGCTGATCCCGTCTCTCGTCGTCAAGGAAATGTTGATACAGAACTAAAAACAAAGCTGATGAATCAGAAAAATTGGTATCTTCCCAAGCCCTGATTATTCGTTTTTGTTTCCAACGCTTATAAAATAGTTTCATTTTACACCAAAAACAGCGTAATATTCAAAAAGAAAAAGTAACGAGACATATAATATAATGCGTTTTATAAAATGTTTATAATTTTGCATCGTCGAAAGACAAAAAGTTGTTTTTGAAAATAGTAATGATTCATTTTATAGTTATAGTTAGTAGTTGGATTTTAGTTTTGTAGTATATTAGTTAAAACTAATGCAAACGGTTGCCTGTATGAGAATATCGGCAACCGTTTTGTTTTATTAACATATTGAAAGGGTTGCTTTCTTTTCTTTTTTGTAATTTTGCATTCGAAAACCAAAAACGCTTACTATAACGATTATATGAAACGCACCATATTAGTATTACTGCTTACGGCTTTTGCCATTGTTTTTGCCAATGCGCAGAACGGGCATTTTATTTCCTCGGACAATTTTTCCAGCAGTCTCATCTCAGAGATGTGCCAGGATTACGACGGGTCTGTGTGGATAGGTACGGATTATGGATTGAATCGTTTCGATGGCTATCGTTTTCAGACGTTCTTGCACGATGATAACGATTCCACTTCCCTGCAAGTCAATGTCATTTGTACTCTGATGGTCGACCGTAAAGGTCGTCTGTGGGTAGGCACCAATCGTGGTCTTGATCGCTTTGATGCTTCAACAGAGACCTTTATCCATTATCCTTTCCCTAACGGTATCCATCCGCGTGTTGCCAGTCTTCTTCAGCGAAAGGACGGAACAATCATTGTTGGTACTGCTGGATATGGTATCTATGCCGTGAGTGATGAGGATAAATTGGTATTCTTTAATGCTGATTTTAGTGAGCGTTTTTTCAATCGTCTCTATGAGGACAGCAAGGGACGAATTTGGAAGACTGGCTACGATGACGTGATTGTGATGCGTGAGGGCAAGAAGCTGACCCGTTTCAAGTCTGAAGTGGGTAACCCTCAGAGTATTGTGGAACACAACGGCGAACTGTACTTCCTGGGCCTGCATGGTCTGATGTGCTATCGCAATGGTAAGATGAGCGTGGCAGATGTAGATCTTAGTGCAGCAGCATCGAATGATGCCATTTTTGATAATGCCACCCTTGGTGAGTCGGACTTTATCTATATAGGTACGCGAGGCGATGGCCTTTATCGTCTTCCGCTTTCTGGAACTCGCCGCTTGGAGCGTGTTGATATCGATGCCAACGGTATCGATGTGAATACCGCTAAGGTCTGCAATGTGCTGTTCGACCGTAGCGGAAATCTTTGGTTGGCCTGTCATCGTAAGGGGCTAGTTCTTGTGCCCATGCGTCCTATGGCTTTCCGAAACTGGAGCTTCTTGTCTCAGGGTGTTACTTTGGGATCAACAATCTCTTCGGTTTGCGAAGGCGAGAATGGCATGATGTGGTGTACTGTTCAGGGCGTTGGCGTCTATGGTTTTAATGCCGCAGGCCATGTGGTGGCTCATCCTGCTGCCCCTGATGCTGTGGAGTTTATCTTCCGCGACCGTCAGCATCGTTTTTGGGTGGGTACCGATGATGGTCTCTATGCCTATAATCCGCTGACGGGTCAGTATCAGCTTAAGGTTACTTTCGAGTGCGATAGGTTCAACGATATGACCAGCGACAGCGATGGTCGTATCTATATCTCAACCTATTCGCGTGGCTTCTGTATCTATAATCCTGAGACGGGTAGCTTGCGCAACTATAATTTCAATCAAGCAGACTCTGTTAAGGGCGTGTTGTGTAATAACTGGATACAAGGTATGGCTGCTGATAGCAAGGGCTATATCTGGTTGGCAACAGCTTCTGGCGTATCTTGTTTCGACCCTCGTACAGAGAGTTTCCGCTCTCAGGGCTGGAATCATCTGCTCTATAATACGGTCTGTTACGACGTGTGCGAACTCCATACTGGCACATTGGCTGATGGACGCTCTCTGAACGGCAGCATTGCCATTGGCACAGAACAGGGACTCTATCTCTACGATCCGCAAACCCGTCGAGTAGAACGTTTCCCTGGTAGCGAACAGCTCAAGAACAAGACCATCTGTTATATTGTTCAGTCTAACAACGGCGACCTCTGGTGTTCCACTTCTGAAGGTATTTGGCAGTATCGTAATGAGACCCATGCCTTCTTTGGCTATGTGGGGGTCAGTGGACTTACTCAGAAGGAATTCCTCTATGGTATAGGCCTCCATACTGATGATGATCGTATTTTCTTCGGACATAGTGACGGTCTTACCTCGTTCCTCCCTCAGGATATTAATATGGATGGCGAGCAGATGGATCCCCTACAACTGACGAGTGTGTTGGTAGGTAATACCATTGTTACCAGTGCTACCGTACTTAATGGCGTTCGTATCACGGAAAAGCCTGTTCGCGAGAGCAATCATTTCACGTTTAGCTATCTGGATCACACCATCACGCTGCGTTTCTCGCAGATGAATTTTAATAATCCCCGTAATGTGATTTTCGAGTATCGCATCAATAATGGTGAATGGATTACCAACCCGATGGGTGTCAACGAGATTACGCTGAGTCATCTCCAGCCTGGTGACTACAGGCTTCAGGTGCGTGCTCAGCTGGGTAGTAGCTACACGCCTGAGAAGGTGGTAGTCATCACGATACGAGCTCCCTGGTATCGCTCCATGCTGGCATATCTCATCTATTTCGTCCTGTTTGTCTCGCTGGCTGTCTATGTGATAGTTACCTATCGTCGTCATGCTGCAGAGCAGATGAACGAAGAGAAGATGAAGTTCCTCATCAATGCCACCCATGATATCCGCTCTCCGCTTACGCTGATTATGAGTCCGCTGGCCAGTCTTAAGCGTCGTATCACCAGCGAGGAATCCAACAACGCTAACGATGCCATCCGCGATATCGACACGATTGAGCATAATGCCAACCGTATTCTGAACCTTGTCAATCAGATTCTCGATGTGCGTAAGATCGACAAGCAGCAATTGCATCTTCATTGTCAGCAGACAGAAATGGTGGGCTTTGTAAAGGGCATCTGTAAGATGTATGAGTATAGTGCTCAGGAACGCGACATCACCTTCCGCTTCAATCATGAGGACGAGGAGCTGGAGGCTTGGGTTGACCGCAACCAGTTTGATAAGGTTGTCACCAATCTCTTGTCTAACGCCTTTAAGTATAGCTTCGATGGTGGAACTATCGATATTAACTTGTCTCACAACGACAGCCAGCTGAAACTTCAAGTCGTTGATAACGGAGTTGGGCTCGATGCTGATAGCCAGAAGCATATCTTTGACCGCTTCTATCAGGGCACCAACTCCTACCGCCTCCATATTGACGGTACGGGTATTGGTTTGAACCTCTGTAAGATGATTGTCGATATGCATCACGGCACTATTACTGCTCGTAATAATGAGAGTGGCAAGGGCTCTGTGTTTGAGGTATGCCTGCCGTTGGGTAATGCTCATCTCTCAGAAGAGGAGATAGAACAAGAGCCAACCGCTAATAGCCCGCAGCCAATAGCCAATAGTCAGAAGTCATCAGTCAACAGACACCGTGTGCTCGTAGTCGATGATGATGCTGAGATTTGCCAATATATCACCACCGAATTGGGACGCTACTACAAATTCGCAACCAAGCCAAATGGCAAGGAAGGACTGAAGGAACTGCTTACTAACGAATATGATGTAGTGGTAAGCGATGTGATGATGCCTGAGATGGACGGCTTCACGATGCTCCGCATGATTAAGACCAATGCCAATATCTCCCATCTGCCAGTAGTGATGCTTACGTCGAAAGCCGATGTGGCTAACCGCTTGGAAGGTTTGGAGCGTGGTGCCGATGCTTTCTTGGCTAAGCCGTTTGATTTGGAAGAGCTCCATATGGTTATCGAGAACCTGATCCAGAGCCGTCAGCGCCTGAAAGGTAAGTACAGCGGCGCCCAGCAGCAAGTCGACAAACTGGAACAGCCTGAGGTGAAGGGCAATGACGAACTGCTGATGGAGCGTATCATGAAGTCGGTGAACAAAAACCTGTCGAATAGCGACTTCAATGTGGATATGCTGACCCAGGAGGTGGGTATCAGTCGTGCCCAGCTCCATCGCAAGATGAAAGAGATGACGGGAATCTCTACTTCTGAGTTTATCCGCAATATCCGTCTGGAGCAGGCCGCCCGCCTGTTGCGTGAGCAGAAAGTTAACGTCACTCAGGTGGCTTATACCGTAGGCTTCTCTAATCTGGCACATTTCTCCACCATCTTCCGCAAGCATTTCGGCATATCACCGTCAGAGTATGCTGAACGTAGCGAAGAAAAGGACGGCATTTCATAAAAGTCCGAAGCTTTCGTACAGTAAGTACGTTTGTAAGGAGCAGGCAGTTCGAAAGGGAGGAACTGCCTGCTCCTTGCCTTCGAACTGCCTGTTCCTCCCCTTCGAGTTGCCTGCTTCTCTACCCCTATAATGTAATAAGGTGTATGTTTCAATATGTTTCATACCCCTTTTCTTCATGATTCATGCTATGGATTCCTTCTTTTTCTTTTTTGTATGTTTGGACAAAAAACAAAGTCTATGAGACAAATTTCGAAGTGTGTTTAAGAGAATCCCTTTATCTTTGCACCCAAAATCAATTAAATCGATTAAAAATCATTTATTAACTAACATTATTTTATTAACTTAAAACTTTATGCACATGAGAAAAACTTACATGATGCTCCTCGCGCTGGTACTCACCATGATGGGTGCTTCAGACGTGATGGCTCAGAAGATTTATCAGGCAAAGCTTGATAAGTCAATGTTTAAGGCATGGGATGGTTGCGGTGCTGATGCACAGGAAACGACTCCAGAGTCGTACACTGGCAAAGGTGACGCTACTGTCGACTTTGCTTGCGAGACCAACTTCTTCAATGAACTGGGTGGAGGTTCCGTCGTTTATGGTAACACCAATGTGTACTATAAATGGTATGCTAACCTGACTGGTACCACGAAGATGATCTTCAAAGGAACTGATGGCGTTCAGCTGCGTGTTCTGTTCAACCGTCCTGAGCCCGATGGTGACGATCCCAATGGTGGTACTACCGTTGAGAAGAACGTGACCATTGCAAATGGTACAGCAACTCTGGATGTTTCAGACATGGAGTTCGTTCACCTGAACTGTATCAAGACTGGTTGGGGTAGCCCACGTGGTACTGTTTTCTCTGTTGTACTTGTAGGTACTGTTGAGCCTGTTGTAGGTATCAAGAGCATGATTAACAATGGTGATGCTGAGGGTGATGATCTCGAGAGCTTCCCCGTTTCTTACGATGGTCCTAATAATGGTGATACTGCCAATGAGCGTCCTGAAATCGTTGCTGGTGAAGGCGTTGATGGCAGCAAGTGCTTCAAGGTTACTTCTTTCGATGCTCCTACAGAGACTTGGCACACTCAGTTCTATATCAAGGCTGACGAGGTGATGCCTAAGGGTACTAAGTGGAAGTTGAAGATGTTTGTTAAGGCTGATGAGCCTGCAGTAATTCAGACTTCTTCACAAGGACAGCCTCGTGCTTGGAAGGGTGGCTTCATCGATCCATTTGAGGTTGGTACAGAGTGGAAAGAGATTTCACGTTCAGGTGAGATTTCTGCAGATGATGTTCAGAGCTTCGCTTTTGACCTGAGCACAGGTGCGAAGACTGAAGACGGTTATGCACTGGCTACAGGTTCTAACAATTTCTACTTCGACAACATTGAGTTCGGTATCGACTTAGGTGGTGAGAGCCCTGTAGAAAACTTCCAGGCTTTCTTTGAGACTGAGGTTGTTCGTATTAACATGGGCAGCTTTACTAATATAAAGGATTTGGTTAAGGCTGCTCCTGGTGGTCAGTTCCTGCTCTTCCCTGATGGTGCATTCCAACTGAAGGAGGATGGTACTGATGTTAAGATTTTGTCTGCAGAGGCACGTCCTGATGGACAGATCTATCTGTTCCTGAAAGAGAATCTTGATGAGGATTCTGAGGTTGAGGTTATCTTCAATAATCCTGCAGATGCTAGCTGTCACCTGAAGTTTGTTGGTGGCGAGTTTGATGGTCAGGATGTTCCTAGCTTCATTGGTGTTATTGCTTCATTCCTGGAGGGTGCTGGCAATGGAAACTTCTCTAGCAGCTTGGCTGTTCCTACAGTGATTGCTTGTGATCCTGAGATTGGTTCATTCAACCTGCCTGTTGATACTAAGACCTTTAAGGTAACATTCGACAACTTGGTTAAGGTTGCTGATCTGGTTGCTAAGTTGGGCTCAGAGGAGCTGACAAAGTCTCCTGCAGAGGGCTCTGCTAAGGAGATTACTCT
>CAZIKA010000013.1:0-18870 GCA_964539705.1 uncultured Prevotella sp.
AACTCCAGTGCCTATTACGAACCCTCACCATACATTGCGCGCAGCTATTTCGCTGGCGGGTTCTGATTGACGGAATTTACATCTCCACGATAATCTTTCTAGTAAGCACGGCATTTAGGAGCCGTAAGCACGTCAGTTAGGAGCCGTAAGCACGTCAGTTAGGAGCCGTAAGCTCGGCAGTTTGGAGGGCGTGTGACAATTGTGACAATTAGGACAGTGATTTTTTCTTCCTTAGAGCGTATGCGTGGGGGGAGAAAGATTATTGAATAGAGTAAGATTATTGAAATAAGATTTTTTATTTAATCAAATAATTTCTTCTCTTACATATTTATTATATATACCATATTTATATATATACCTTATTTATATATACCTATTCCCTATACCGCCCCTTATTTCTGATGGCGTAAAAAAGACTGTCACAATTGTCACAATTGTCACAGAATAGAAAAATTCTTTGTATCTTTGCACTTCGTATGGAGAAGATAAGATTCAACGTGGTGGGCCTCTATCATTGGGATGTGCGCGACCGCTGGAAAGAATATGCCGAGGGTGCCGTTGGTAAACAACTGACGATGCAACCCCAGCCTGAGAACGTGAAAGACCCTTATGCCGTGCGTGTGCGTGAGGGCAGACTGCATATCGGCTATGTTGCCGTGCCCGACCTTGACGTGGTGTATCAGGCCTTGAAGGGCTCCAACAAGGAGCGACTGAGGGGCGTGGTGGTGGCCAGCAATTCTGAGCCGCCCGTGCTCACCGTGGAGTGCGAGGTGGAAAAGGTTGACTGGAATTACGACCCGTTTGATGACAGCGTGTATCAGGGCTGGCATTACGACGGACTGCCCCTGATGCCAAGGAAACTGGAGCAGTTGGGCGATTTGACCGCCGATCTGATAGATGAACTTGAGAAGTATGCTCAAGGCGAACAAGAAGTAATATCGATGGTAGAGAGCTTACTTGCCGAGCACCTCTATGACATGAGTCGTGAGATGACGCGTGCCCGCTATCGCATAGAGCGCCTGTTGGCTAAGAGTGGCGATGATGAATTGCAGGGCCTCGCCCGTCAACTGCAACAGCAGAAAGGTATGCTCATGACGCATGATAACCGTGACGAGGTGGCCCGCTATCTCTTTCTTGAACTGCCCCAACAGCTTCAGGAGAAGGGGTTGGAGGCCAGCCATTACACCTACGACAACCGCCTTGCCGAGCTGGAATCTCAGCTCAGGGCCTTCCCCTTTCAGCTCTACGACAAGTTCCTGTCTGACCCTGTGGACTTCCTGCGCGAGGTGTATTACAAGCACGTGCCTCGCAAATACCTCTTCCAACTCCTCTCGGGCATCGTCCTGATGATTCTGAAGGGGCGTGTAAAAATTCAGCGTTGGGGGCGCGAGGGCGATACAGAACCTATCGGGCAGATTCGCATCATATCAAGAAAGAGTAACAGTATGGGAATCGACCCCGTGTTGTCGTCGGAAAGGGCAATTGTATTCTGGGACAGACTGGAGGAGAAGGGTTTCGTGGACGAACACTATTGCCTGATGCCCTCTACCACACGTCAGCAAGCCATGTATATTGCAGATAAGTTTTCATCGTATTTCAGAATGAAAGCCAAATGGAAGCCCTTCGAGCAGTTATGGGGCATCAAGAATATAGCACAAGAGAAATATACTTGGTTAGAATCTGGTAAATTCCCATCGCGGGCGGATGAAATAGACGAGGTTTTTAGAAGCTAAAAAATACGCTGATAATCGGCGATACTCCCCTATATAGGGCCTACTATAGCCCCTGTATAGGGGTTTTCTCATATTTCTTTGTTGTAATTTTGCATCGTCAATGCGCAACGACACCCAATTAACACGTCTAATTTAAAACCAAAAAAAGTAACTATGCAAAGAAATATGTTTTCAATTTCAAAGTCAATCATGACACCCGCAAAGATGATGCCCTGCACACCTGAGCTGCTGAACGCGGCAATGGACGATGCAAAGGTGGCTGAAACCTGCAAGCAGATAGCCAGCCATCTGGAGGAAGTAAAGAATGGTACGCTGGCACGCGAGGCCTTCAAAAAAATGAAGTATAAGCTGAAAGCCCAGAACCTGCCCGTGGTGTGCTTCCACGCCTTGTTCAGCGATGGTTATCGCCACAACGAGTCGGCTGTGCCCAGCGGCCTCTCTATCTACGATGTGGACCATCTGAAGATAGACCCTCGCGCGTACTATCATACTAAGGTGGCAGGTCGCGAAGTGGAGCTCGGCATATCGTTTGCCCATGTATCGCCCAGCAACGAGGGCGTGCGCCTGGTGTTTGAAATGCCCAAGGGAATGAGCCTTGCCGAGGCTCAGCAATGGATGGCAGAGCAACTGGAGGACGAGACCTATGATGGCAGCGTGAAGGATATGGCTCGCTGTTCGTTCGTGGTGCCACGCGACTATGTGCTCTACTACGACGAGGAGGAGCTGTTTAAGGAGCGCGAGGTGGAAGCAGTGCCCCAAAATGGGGCTGTGGGTTCCAAGAATTCTGTGACAAATGTGACAAATGACAGTGCAATTTCTGCGCCCATCCTCCCTCCCACGACCGATTATGAGGACTCGTTCAATGGCATTGGCTACGCTCATATCGTCAGCGCTTTGGAGGAATTGTTGGGTGGTGTGCCTGCTCAGGGTGCCCGTAACAACTTCATCTTTGCAATGGCCTGCCATCTGCGCTATGTGTGCAACGATGATGCCCAATGGATTGCTCAGGTGATGCCCCGCTATGGCGAGGAGGAGCAGAAGTTCCAGTCAACCGTTCGCTCTGCCTGCAACCGTCCGCAGACAAAGACGGTGCCCGACATTGTGAACCGTGCCGTGGAGTGTGCCCGTCAGCAGCAGCAAATCAAGGAGGCCGTCGAAGCCAACGGTGTTCACGCATCTCAGCCTCCCGTGATGCCCAAGAAGCTCACTAAGTTTATGAAGCTCATCACGAAGAATGTGCCCAATCACTTGAAGCCTGCCGTAGCGATGGGCGTCTTCCCTGCATTGGGTGCTCATTGCAAGGGTGTGAAGTTCCGCTACAACGACAATGCACTCGTAGAGCCTACCTTCATGAACGTCTTGGTGGCTGAGATGTCGAGCGGCAAGTCGTGCATCAACGAGCCCGTCAATGCCATCATGGCCGACATCAAGGAGCGTGATGCCAAGAACCGCAAACTGATGCAGGAGTACAAGGAGCAGTATGACACCTGCCCGTCTGACGAGCAGAAGCCTGAGCGTCCGAAGGGGCTCACCGTGCAATGGGTGAAGTCGGATATGACGCCTGCGGCCTTCGTGCAACTGATGGCTGACGCTGGTGGCCGATTCCTCTATACGCGTATGGATGAGATAGGTATGCTGAATCAGCTGAAGACCAACGGCAAGGGTAACAACGTCACAGAGATTCTGCGTCTGGCCTTCGATTGCGGTGAGTACGGTCAGGAGCGAGTAGGCACCAAGTCGGTATCTGAGTGTGTAGAGGTGCGCTGGAACTGGAACGCCTCGACCACCCCAGGCAAGTGTCGCCGATTCTTTGCAGATGCCATGCTCGACGGCACCCTCTCACGTATCTCCTTCTGCACCATTTACACCGATGACGACCGTATGCCTGTCTATGGGCTCTACGATGACAAGTTCCAGAAGCAGGTGCAGGAGTTTGTAGCGTTGCTCAACGATGCCAAGGGACTTGTAGTGTGCAAAAAGGCTAATGCGCTAGCTGCGCAGATGATAGAGGAGAATCGTCGATATTCGGCACTTGCCGATGATGACACCTATCGTGAGCTATCCTATCGAGCTACCCTCTCGGCCTTCAAGCGAGGCATGGTGCTCTATCTGATGAACGGTCAGAAATGGTGCAAGGAGATTGAGGATTTTGTGCGCTGGTCGTTCCACTACGATATGTGGTGCAAGATGTGGATTTTCGGAGAGAAGATGCGTCGGGCGATGGATTTGGACAAGGCTGTGATGGTGCCCGGACGTCGTAATCTGATGGAGTTCCTGAACGATTCGTTCACCCTCGATGACCTCAACACTGTGCGTCGAGCCCAAGGTATGAAGGGCGATGGCTCTGCCCAGATTCGCAAGTGGCTGAGTCGCGGCTACTGCACCTTCAATCCGCAGACGCAGCAGTACACCAAGAGCGCTGAGTTTATGGAGAAGCATACGAAGCAGGCAGCGTAAAAAGAAGAGGGCTGGAGGAACATTTCGTTCCCCCAGCTCTTTTTATTTCTGTGACAATTGTGACAATTGTGACAGTCTTTTTTTCTTCCTATTCTTTTACTCGTAGTACTCAATGGTGCGGGTGAGCTCCATTTCCTGACCCATCATCGAAGTGGTGCGACTAATCCAGTTGCCCTTAGCGTCGTATTTGATGTTGGTGTACTCCATCTTCATCTCCTGACCGCCGAAGTTCATCGACTGGCTCACGATGGCACCCTGCTCGTTGTAGTTGTAGGTGGTGGTGACTGCCTGTCCCATCATGTCCATGCTCTGGCTCTTCACCTTGCCGTTCTCCCACTTGAAGCTGACGTTGACTTCCTGACCGCGCACAGACATCGTAGCTGACTGCAGATAGCCCTCAGCGTCGTACTTCGCGTTGGTCATGCCCTCGCGCTGCATCTTGCCGTCCTGGGTGAAGGTGATAACCTGCTCCATACCCATCATGCTCTGGCTGATTTTCTTGACAGCACCCTTTGCCTCGTTCAGTTCAACGTCGTGGAACTTTGTCTGTGCCTGCATGGCGAATGGCAATGCCAGCAGCGCAATCATCATTAAAATTTTTTTCATTGTTTTGGTTTTTAATTGGTTAATGTAAGTTAGTAAAACTTCTTTCTTTTTGACGTTTCCGGCCTTAAAAGGATTAACAGGCCTGAAGATTTTTATTCGAAGGTCTTGAAAGCGTAGCCTTGCTCCTTGAGCCATTGGATGCTGCGGGGCAGGGCGGTCTTGAGCTTTTCAATGCTTTTCAGCGAGTCGTGGAAGGTGATGATAGAGCCGTTGCGGGCGTAGCGCTTCACGTTATTCACCACGTCCTCGGCCGTGAGCAACTTGGAATAGTCGCGCGTCACAAGGTCCCACATCACAATCTTGAATTTCCGCGACAGCCAGGCATAGTGGGGCAGTCGCATCCAGCCGTGGGGCGGGCGCATCAGTCGGCTGTGGATATAGGCGTTGGCTTTCTCCACGTTGTAGCTGTACTCCTTGATGGAATGGCGCAGGCTACCGATGTGGTTGTGGGTGTGATTGCCCACATGATGTCCCTCGTCAAGGATGCGTTTGAAGAGCTCTGGATATTTCCTCACGTTGTCGCCCACGCAGAAGAAGGTGGCCTTCACGCCTTCATTGCGCAGCACGTCGAGAATAAAGGGAGTAGCCTCGGGGATGGGACCGTCGTCGAACGTCAGATAAACTGCGTGTTCGCGACGATCCATTCTCCATAGGGCTTTAGGATAAAGCCACCTGAGATATATGGCAGGTTGCTCTATAAACATTAATAATTCGGTAGTGGGCCGCCCTTGCCGATATATCTTTGGGCGAGGTTGTTCACTTTCATATCGTACTCGCTGGCCTTCTTCTCGTCAATCATATCGGTGATGTTGATGAGGTGGCGCATCACGTAGAACAAGTGGAACTGACAGTTGGACGTCGTACCCTTGAACTTCTTGCTGTCGAGCGAGAGGTAGAAGTTCATCGTCTGTTCCGACTTCTTCCACAGCTGCTCGATAATCTCGGTGGCCTTGGCTTTGTTGCCAATAGCGGCATAAACCTGAGCCATCTCGATAGATGAGCTCTGGAAGTCGTGAGGCACGTTGCTTGAGGGGAACTCCTGTTCTGCACGGTCGAGCACCTCGGCAGCACGCTTCGTGTCGCCTTCAGCAGCGAGGTGAGAGGCTAGCTTCACCATCAGACGGCGGTGGGTATAGCACATACGCATCACGGTCTCGTCGAGATAGATGCCAGGCGTGTTGGCACCACCAAACTTGAAGCGGTGCATCACGTTGTCGTAGGTCTTCTCGGTATCGAAGTTGGTCATGCCAGGCAACGGCTGGTCGTTGTGGTTGGTGGTGAACGGCGTGATACGGTTGGTCAGACCTTCCTGAACGAAATTATCACCCAGGTTCATGTAGTTCTCCTGTCCCACGGTGTAGGCCACGTAGATAGGACGTGTCCAGTTGGCATTGGACAGCATCTCCAGCATCATCAGCTTGCTCTTGTCGAGTCCGCCGAGGCCTGCCAGCGAGATGGTCATGCGGTCGGGGATGGCGGCGTCGACATCGGTAGAGTCGGTGGCACCCTGAAGCAGCATGCCGCTCTTCTTCACAGCCTCCTTGTCGATAGTCATATAGACGGTATCGGTAGGAATGACGTTGAGCGTCTCGTCGAGGTAATAGCGGTTGTTGTTCATCACCTCTGGCATCTTCGTGAAGGCATATTCGATAGCTGTCTTCTGGCGCTGCTTGAGGTCGGCACTACGATGATCGCGTACCCAGTATTCCAGCACGTTCTTCAGCTCGAAGGGATCCTCGCCAAAGAGCTCCTTGGTCTCCTCAGGATACATCTGACTCAGCAATGTGATGGCCTTACGGATATTATTGTCCACACGCAAATATTCATTGGTGCCTGAGCAGTACTCCAGTCGCTTCCAAGTGATAGGCAGGGCGGGGGAGTCGTAGGCAGGACGAATCATCTGGTCGATGTACCAGTCGGTCTGCAGGTAGCTGAGGTTGCACACACGGGCATCGGTGCGCACACCTTCGGTATCCTGATTGTACCAGAGGGGGAAGGTGTCGTTATCGCCGTTGGTGAAGACGATGGGGTTACCCTCTTCCTGCAGAGACATCAGATAGTTCTGACCGAAGTCACGACAGGTGTAGCGACCTGAGCGGTCGTGATCGTCCCATGTCTGCGAAGCCATCTGAATAGGTACCAACAGGGCTGCAGCACCAATGATGGAGGCGGTGACGAGCTGATACTTCTTAAGACTGTTCCAAAGCATCTGAATCAATGCTGCAACACCCATACCGCACCAGATAGCATAGGCGTAGAACGAACCAGCGTAGGCATAGTCGCGCTCACGTGGCTGCTGAGGTGTCTGGTTCAGATAGATAACGATGGCCAAACCTGTCATGAAGAACAGGAAGAACACCACCCAGAACTGCTGCACACCCTTCTTGCCGCGCATAAACAGCTGCCAGAAGATACCCAGGATACCCAGCAGCAGGGGCAGGCAGTAGAACACGTTGTGTCCCTTGTTGTTCTTCAAGTCATCAGGCAGCAGCGACTGGTCGCCCAGACGGGCATTGTCGATGAAGGGGATACCGCTAATCCAGTTGCCATGCTCCACTTCACCGTGACCCTGAATGTCGTTCTGGCGGCCTGCGAAGTTCCATAGGAAATAGCGCCAATACATCCAGTTGCACTGGTAGACGAAGAAGAACTGCAGGTTCTCCCACTGCGTAGGAATGGTTACGAAACTGCCATCACGATAGTTCGACGGTTCCTTGGTGCCCTCCACACCGCCAATCCAACTGTTGTAGTCCTGAATATGGCGCTGGTTGTTGGAGTACATACGGGGGAAGAACATGTTTTGCGCATATTTGGGCTTGTCCTTCGTGCTGACGATGAAGTAGCTGTCGGGCTCATTTTCTGAGGCCTTCTCCTTACGCTGATAGATAGGTGCGCCTTCGTCCATCTCCACATGGCCGTCGTTATCAATCTTATACTCAGAGCTGTAGGCCTGTCCGTAAGCCAGTGGGCGATAGCCGTACTGGTCGCGGCTCAGGTAGTTTCCAAGGGTAAAGATATCCTCAGGCGAGTTCTGGTCCATTGGGGGGTTGGCTGAAGAACGGATGACGATGACCGCATAAGTGGAATAGCCAATCATCAGCATCAGCATACAAAGCAGCGTGGTGTTCTTCAGACGTGGAGAAATGAGTTGCTTCTTCATGCCTGGGAGGAACAGCACCAGTCCGATGAGCGTCAGAACAAGGACGCCGATAAAGAAGGCGCTCCAGCCAAAGCCGTAGAAGGGAATACCCAGCATGGCGATGGCAATGAGGAAAGCAATGTTCTGGCGCACCCAGCTGCCCTTGGTCTCCTTAGCCATCTGGGTCTCGTAGATAGCCCAGATTACCAATGTCACCAAGAGGAACAGGTAGATATACTCACCCGTGTTGAACGACATACCCAGCGTGTTGACGAAGAACAGCTCGAACCAGCCGCCCACGGTGATGATGCCTGGCACCACACCATAGAGCACAGCAGCCAGTATCACAAACGAGATGAGCAGGGCTACGATACTGCCCTTGACATTGGCATTGGGGAAACGCTTGAAATAGTACACCAGTACGATGGCTGGCAAGCACAGCAGGTTCAGCAGGTGAACACCTATCGAAAGGCCTGTCATATACATAATCAGCACCAGCCAACGGTCGGAGTGAGGCTCGTCAGCATGGTCTTCCCATTTCAGTATCAGCCAGAATACCACAGCGGTGAAGGCCGATGAATAGGCGTAAACCTCACCCTCTACGGCTGAGAACCAGAACGTGTCGCTGAAGGTGTAAATCAAAGCTCCCACCAATCCGCTGGCTTCGATAGCCACCAGTTTCGCTGTGCTCAGCTCTTCCCATTTGTCGATAAACAGACGGCGTACCAAGTGCGTGATACTCCAGAACAGGAAGAGAATACACGTAGCTGAGAGCAGGGCACTCATCATGTTGACCATACGTGCCACTTGCGTGGGATCGCTGGTGAACTGAGAGAAAAGGTTGGCTGTCAGCATGAAGAAAGGTGCGCCAGGTGGGTGACCAACTTCCAAACGATAACCAGTGGTAATAAACTCTGGACAGTCCCAGAAAGAGGCTGTCGGCTCGATCGTTGAGCAATACACGAAGGCAGCTACAAAGAAGGTCAGCCAGCCTACGATATTGTCTACGAGACGGAATTGTTTCATCTTAAAGGTTTATTTTTAACGTTAAAATTGCTTCTAGCGTGCAAAGTTAGCAATTATAAATGAGAAATGAGAAATGAGAAAAGAGAAATTCTCTCTCGCTCTACAATAATTAACGATTGCAGCGATAGATGTTGTAGTTTCTGTAAAAAGAAGAAAGACTGTTGTAGCCCGACAATGTAGCTACTTCGCTCTTGGCGATGTCTGGATCCTTAGCTATCAGCTGTTCTGCGTATGCTATGCGTTTACGGTTGATATACTCTTTGAACGTCATGTGGGCACAGCTGCTCAGGGCACGAAGCAGATAGGTGCGATTGGTACCCAGGAGCTTGGCTACGTCGTTGAGCAGGATGTCCTGTTGTAGGAAAACTTGTCGCTCGTTCATGATGTCTTCCAGCTTGATGTATATCTGAGCGCTCAGGGCTGTAGGCACGCTTTCAATGGTGTCATCGCTGTCAATGGCTTCTTCCTCTTGTTCTACAGGGATGTCGTGAATGCTAAACCGCTGACTGATGCCCACCCATGCCAAAGCAGCCAATAATACAGAGAATCCGACGGCGGGGAAGGCTACAATGAATGAGTCGACGAAGAAATCGCGCCCTATGATGTTGACAACGGATGAGAGAAGCGAGGTGACGATGAAGGTCAGCAACAGAGCAGGGATATACTTGATTTCACGATGTTCGGTATCTGCATACAGCTGATTGACAGTCTTGTTGAAGCGCCGTATCTCCTTGAATCCGGAAACGATAACATAAACCACCTGAACGGCAAAGGTGACATGACAGCCTAAGTGTAGCCATCGCTGTAACTGCACCAAACCTTCTGATGTCATGGTGTAGCTGTTGTACAGATAAAGGTTGATGAAGTCAATCCGCTCGCCCTTGTCCATTGCCAGATAGACGGAACCGACAGCGATTGCTGCTACAACAGGAACACTTAATACGACCCCAATGTAATATGGATTGTGCGACAAGGGCTTTCGTTCTGTGACCTCGCTTATATAAATATGGTATAGGGGATACACCAACAGGTTCATAGCCACATAGATGGTATCAGTGATAGGTACTATGGGCGTAAGATGGTTGAAATATGCCAAGTGGCAACCGTAAAGAATCGTGACGGCAATGTTCCAAAGCAGTAGCCAGCGCATAGGTTTGTCGTTGCGTTTTGACAATGCCTGTGCTGCTAAAACCAGCATGACGATAGATGTCAGTAGCGGTAGGGCTGTAACTAATGCGTATATCATTGCAGATGCAAAGGTAACTAAAATCCCTTTATTTCCAAGCGTTTTTGCCAATAAATTGCAATTTTGAGAATAATTAATTGCAATTTTGGGAATAAGATTTGCAATTTTGCAACGCCGAAGAGCGCCATATTTGATATATTTGCATTCAGAAAACCGAAAACAATTTATTTCTAAAACAACTTTTAATGATAAGTATTATGAAAAAAATCAATCTTTGGCTCCTTGCGAGCTTGTTTGTAGGTGTGTTTGCACTGACCTCTTGTAGCAGTAGCGACAGCGATGGCGATGGTGGTACTACTACTATTGTTATTAAAGGAAAAATTGAAGCGGGAACTCCCGTAACTCCAACAGACATGAAAATGTCGGCCTTGTCAGGTTTCGTGAAGGATAAAGATGGTAAGGCAATTAGTGGTGTCACTGTGATCAGCGGAACGGAAAAGTGCACAACTGGTGGTGACGGTGGTTTTGTTTTTGAACGTGTAAATGTTGTCAATGGACGTACAGTTGTTAAGTTTGAGAAATCTGGTTATGTAGATGTTGTCCGTTCACTTGAACAAGGAAATGCCGTATGGGAAGTTGTAATGGCTGAAGAAGGCTATGGTGATAATTATGCTTCTCGATATGAGAATTCTGCTGCCTCTTTCAATTTGTCTACCACAAGTGGTATGAATACTGTATTCGAGCAGAATGGTTTTAAGAATGCTGCTACTGGTGTCGCCTATTCTGGTTATGTCAGTACTTCTATGAACTATCTGGATCCTGATGATGACAAATTTGCTGAGATGATGCCTGGTGGTGACCTTGCTGCCGTACGTAACGGTCAGAATGGCGGAACAAATGGCGAGCAGGTTCAGCTGATTTCCTATGGTATGACTAAGGTTGAGATGAAGGGTAATAACGGCGAGAAACTGCAGTTGGCTGAAGGTAAGCCCGCAACGCTGACTTTCCCTGTTCCTGATAAGTTCAAGAACGACAAACCCAGCACCATTCCTCTTTGGAGCTTCGATGAGTCGACAGGTCTGTGGGTAGAGGAAGGCATTGCAACCTATGACACTTATAGGGATGTATATGTAGGTACGGTTACCCACTTCTCTTGGGTGAACCTGGACTATCCAGAGAAGCGTGCCACGCTGAAGGTTACCGTGAAGAACGACAAGGGTGTTGTGGTTCCTAATGTGAAGGTCGATGTCGACGGACAGCGCTCTGTGTTTACTGCTACAAATGGCGTGGCTGAGCTTTACGTGCCCGTCAATACAGCGTTGTATGTAACTGTGCATTCTGCTGATTATGGAAACTATGTTGGAGAAGTCAAGAAAGACGTAAGTCCTATTACTTCTGCTGGTGAGACTAAAGAGGTGGAAATCGTCCTGCCTTCACTTCCCAGTATCAGTGGTAAGGTGACAAATACAGGCGTGGGAGGCAACATCACTACCTTGTGGGTTGAATACGACGGTAAGGAAACAACAAAGGTACATAGCGACAAGGATGGTCAGTTCTATATGTTGGCTCCAGAGTATAATGGCGCTGCCGTGCTGAAAGTCCGTGCCATCGATGGTACAACCTACTCTTACGATATTACACTCGACGGCAAGGATCAGGCCTTTAACATTTCAGTTGCAGCTACGGCTGAGACTGGCGGTAAGGCCACCTTTACAATGAAGGACAAGAGTGCTACCTATGAATTTGCAGTACCTAATGTTAGTTACGAAAGCCTTTCTGGTGTAACTATCATCAACGATGCACTTAGCTATAGTGCAAGTGCTGGTGACTATGAAAGCGGCAGCTATAGCGCAAGTCTCAGTATTGACGAAGGCTATTCCGATAGCAAGAAGGACTATAGCAATATTTACTTCTCGTTCAATCAGGGTGCTGGCAACAACTGGCTCTATGGTAGCACGTACAGCTCGGATGGCGTACCATCATCAAGCAATGTGACGGTAACAAAGACCAGCGACGGCAACTATCGCTTCCAGCTTTCAGGTGAAGGTATGGTTACTGGTACTGGTATACAGGGTGGCAACCAAGCCAATGCAACAGTTAGTGCTGACTTTACCAGCCCGTTGCTCATGCGAGCCAAGAGCCTGGGCAAGGTTACTAATAAAGATGCTTCGTTCCCCAGCTTCACTCCGTGGATCAGTGGTCTCAGCGCTACCGCAGGTATGCAGATTACAGAGAGTGAGAAACTTGGTAAGGGTGTTGCACTCATGTTCTTCAACACTGCGACAAAGACTTTGGGATACAGCGACTACCTGGAATTCAAGAACCAGGCTAGAAAGGCTTTGGGTGATCCCGTACAGTGTTCTGATCTGGGCGATGATCCGACTAAGGTGGATGAAGGAAATATGTGGGATATTTGCACCGCTACTTTCTATAAGGGCGGCAAGTACATCTTAGTTTCTTATTGCCCATGGCGTAGTGATACCGAGGAAGATATGGGAAATCACGGTGAATTGGAGCACATGAGTAAGATGGGTATGCATGTGTTGTTTGAGACACATATGGCACGAATCCATGTGAATGTTCTGGAAGGCCTTAATATCGGCTACGACTTTTCAATGGGCGGCCAGAGATAAGAATTCTTGCGGAGATATGATAACAGGGGGGAATGTCCACGTGGGCATTCCCCTTTTAAAATAGCCATTCAACGCCATAGATGAGCAGCCAATAGCGGAGGAACTTTCCTATGGTAATGCTGAGGAATGATATCAGCATGTTGGCTCGCATAAATCCCAGGGTTACCGTGATGGCACTTCCGATGATGGGCAGAAAAGCAAAGAATCCCATCCATGCACCTCGTCCTGCCATAAAGCGCTGGGCACGATCCATATTCTTTTTCTTGATGCGCAGGTATTTCTCTATCCATTCCAACTTGCCCAAACGACCTACGAAATAGTTGAACACAGAGCCCAGAACATTGCCGATGGTGCCATAGATAACGAGCAATCCGCCGTCAAGGCCTGAGCCCAACAGCATCAGCATCATTGTCTCGCTGGAAAAAGGGAATACGCTACCAGCTATGAATGCCCCCAATAACATGCCCCAATAGCCGTAGCCGGTCAGAAATTCAAGAAATACATCCATAGATTAATGGCAGTGATACAGATACAAGTGCCAATGATGACAAAGAAAAGAATGTTGGTGAGACGTGTGGATGTGAGCGTCAGGAAATGTGCTATGATGGGTGAACAGCACACGATAGCCATACGAATGAAAATGTGATACTGATGTGGCTGCAAGACAATGTAAAGTAGCGTAATCAGCGACATTGCCGTCAGGAAGCCATACAGCTGACGGATGCGAATCTTGTCTTCGTAACTGTACATCCAGAAGTGAATGATACTTGCTATCGACGTGACCGTTAGGAAGGCAAAGATGAGCCACTGTTCGATGCTGACAGCCTGATAGTCGGCAGGGAACACGAAGTTGCCAAAGTCTCCTAAATGCGCTGTCATCGGCGTAAAGTCGTTAAGGTAAAACAACCATATCGATGCCAGCCAGTATGGTGTCAGTATGCCAAAGATAGATGCCATCAGCGTACGCAGGCTTAACGACTGCAGTCTGGTAATCATTAGTACCCATAGCAGAGGGATGTAATATAGATACTCCACATAGATCATGCTGCTGAGCCCCAGACAAAGGAAGGCATAATAGGTCAAGCCAGCCAGACTTCTGTTCTGATAGGTGTGGAACAGCAGCAGAATGGTGGTGATGAAGCATATCTGACTGATGCCACCCAATAGCGACTGGAAGCCGCTGACCAGCATACACGACAGAAAGATAAAGGTTGTAGCCACCATGCGGCTTCGCACACGTAGCAGCATGTTGCTGTTGTTTAGCTCTACAACGACATACACCGAGATGGCAAAACACGCTAACTCAGGCCAATGAATGGCTAAGGTCTCAGAATGGTTGGCTGCAACAGTGTTATGCAGTATGGCAATCAACCATACTACACAACAATAGACAACAGCTATTGGTAATGTCAAATAGCTCTCAGCTATCCTGTTCTGAAGCCTCTTCACCTCTCACTTATCACTCCTTATAGGTCTTTTCCTATGTCGCGACGGAAATACTTGTCGGTGAAATGAATCTTTTCTGCCTCGGTAAACGACTTTTTCAAGGCTTCTTCCTTGTCTTTTCCGTATGAGGAAACGGCAATAACGCGTCCACCATTAGTCACTACTTCGCCGTCTTTCAGTGCTGTACCTGCATGGAAGACGATGCTACCCTCCACATTCTCAATACCAGTGATGGGATAGCCTTTCTTGTAAGCCTCAGGATAACCACCGCTAACTAGCATCACGCAGACGGCAGCACGCTCGTCGAACGCTATCTGGCGCTGATCCAGATTACCTTCGGCAACGCCTTCGAAGAGGTCAACGATATCGCTTTTCAGACGCAGCATCACGCTTTCTGTCTCAGGGTCGCCCATACGACAGTTGTATTCGATGACGTATGGCTCTGGTTCGCCACTTGGCGTGTTGGTGCGGTTGATGAGTCCGAAGAAGATAAAACCCTTGTAGTCGATACCGTCTTTGGCAAGTCCCTCAACGGTTGGACGGATGATGCGGTCTTCTACCTTCTGCATCCATTCTTTCGTAGCGAAGGGAACGGGAGAAACGCTTCCCATACCGCCTGTGTTCAGGCCTGTGTCGCCTTCGCCAATGCGCTTGTAGTCTTTAGCCTCAGGAAGAATCTTATAGTTTTTACCATCCGTGAGTACGAATACGGAGCACTCGATACCACTCATGAATTCCTCGATGACCACACGGGAAGATGCGTTACCGAACATACCGCCCAGCATATCCTTCAGCTCTTTTTTGGCTTCTTCAAGGGTGGGGAGAATCAGTACGCCCTTACCAGCACACAGACCGTCGGCTTTCAATACATAGGGAGCTTCAAGGGTTTCTAAGAACTTGAGTCCATCCTCCAGATGTTCACCGTCGAAAGTCTCGTAGCTAGCTGTGGGAATATGGTGACGCTGCATGAAACTCTTGGCAAAATCCTTAGAGCCCTCAAGTACGGCACCAGCCTTTGAAGGGCCAATGACGGGTACGTTCTTAGTCCTCTCGTCTTGCTTCAGATTATCATAGATACCTTTTACCAGTGGGTCTTCGGGGCCTACAACCACCATATTGATACCATTGTCAACAACAAACTGTTTGATGGCTTCAAAGTCATCAGCCTTCATATTGACGTTTTCTCCACAGTTTGAAGTGCCTGCATTACCAGGTGCGATAAACAGTTTCTCCACTCGCTCGCTCTGAGCAATTTTCCAAGCCAAGGCGTGCTCGCGGCCGCCGCTTCCCAATAGTAAAATCTTCATAATTTGTCCGGTTGATTTCGAAATCGGCTACAAAGGTACTAATAAGTGAGCACAAAACAAAAGGAAAACAACTTTTCTTTATAAAAGATATTCCGTAGTAGACCAAGAAATGAATCTGTTGGTGATAAAAGAGACAATAATAAAGACAAAAGAAACATTTGTCTCTTATTTTGACTATATTGTGGGAAATAATTGCTAACTTTGCAGCCGAAATCAAAACCATTAAATTTTTTATGAAGAAACTATTATTGACAATGACGTTGGCTTCTGCTGTCTTGATGGCCGAGGCAGGAGGTTTGATGACCAACACCAACTATCACATTGCCTTCGACCGCATGTTCGCTCGTGGTGCTACTACGGAAATAGATGCTGCTTATAGTAACCCTGCTGGATTAGCGTGGGGACATGAAGGCTGGCAGCTATCATTGAACTTCCAGAAACCTTGGCAGAATCGTGATATAGAGACTAAGGTGCCTAATTATCTTGCCTATCCGGCATTAAGCTATCAGGGTGAGAATATTGACCATAAATACAATGGTAAGGCCTCTGCACCTATTGTTCCAGCTTTGTTTGCTTCGTATAAGCATGACCGTTGGGCAGTGTCAACGATGATTGGTATCGTAGGAAGCGGTGGCTTTGTACAGTATGACGAAGGTATTCCCATGTTTAACCTGATGGCAATGGGAAAAATTTTCGAGAAAACAGCAACACTTCCTACAGGTCCAATAACTCCTGATAAATATGGAATTGATTCTGAGGTGAAAGGTAAACAATATATATATGGTGGTCAAATTAACTTTACATACAAGGTGCTGGACTGCTTGTCGGCTGCCGTAGGATTGCGTGCAAATTACTATGATGGCTATAATCGTGGATATGTAACGGCTACAACATTGCCAGCATTAGGAAGTCAGCAGTTGATGGATTTGCAATTGGATGTCACCCAGCGTGGATGGGGCGTAGCACCAATTGTGAGTGTTGACTTTCACAAGGGACCTCTGACTTTGGCCGCTCGTTATGAGTTCCGTACGAAAATCAATACGACTAACGATACCAAGTCGCTTAGCGTATCATTGAGTGGTCAAAAGACAGATATCAAGGCTATGGCTGAGCAATATGGGAATGCTGCTACGTTAGCAGGCCTTTCATCAAGTATGGGAGAAGCGATGGCATCGAAGATAAAGGATTTTATGCCTGATGAAGAAGTTCGTTATGACATGCCTTCGCTTTTGGTGCTTGCTGCCCAGTATGAGATTACACCTAAGCTGCGTGCTGCTGCTGAATATCATTTCTTTGATGATAAGAGTGCGAAGATGGCAAACAATCGTCAGGATAATTTGGAGCATGGAACTCACGAGGTGCTGTTGGGCGCAGAGTATGATATCAACGATAAGTTTACGGTGAGCTTGGGTGGCCAACGTACTGACTATGGACTTTCGGACAAATACCAGACTCATACATCGTTTGCCTGCGATAGCTACTCTTTGGGCTGTGGTGCAGCAATCAACTTGAGTGAGCGTATGCGCTTGAATGTGAGCTATTTCTGTACGCTCTATAGCGACTATAAATGTGAATATAACGCTAAGCTAGTAGATGGCAAGATGGTAGGTGGCTACCTGGATTCTGCCTATTCTGGTTCAGATACCTACAGCCGCACCAATCACGTGATAGGTATTGGCATCGACTATAAGTTCTGATTACAGAGGAAGGTTGATAACGAAACGGGCACCAGGACCTGCATAAGAGGTGTCGAGAATGACATTGCCGCCAAGTCGGCGGGCTATCATACGGCACAGCGGCAGTCCTAAGCCCAGTCCCTCCTTGAAATTGTCAAGTTTAACGAAGCGCTCGAAGATATGCTCGGCCTCTTTTGCATCAATACCACAGCCGGTATCCTCGACGGCGATGCTGAGATTGTTGTCTTCCGTTGAAGCTTTGACAGCGATATGGCCCGTTGTGGTGTTCTTGTTGGCATTGTCCAACAGCAGGACCACCATACGGGCAATCATCTTTTTATTTGTTGATAGCGTAAAGGCATCTGGCAAATCGTTCTCCACTCGCAGTTCCACACCATTGGTTACCAGACCTCTGAAGTCGCCTACAATCTGTTGGAGCAGAACCAAGATGTCAACATTTTCAATATTCAAGATGTCGCCAGTATTCTCGTTGAGCGACAACTCTATGAGCTCATCAAACTGGTTGGTAATGATGTTGGTGTTCTTGATAACCATCTGCGACATATCCTTGAGCTCAGCCTTGCTAATCTCCATATTATCGTCAGTAATGATCTGCGCGAAGCCCGAGATGATATTCAGCGGGGTGCGTACCTCATGGCTGACATTACGTATGAATGCCGTCTTCATCTTGTCCGACTCCAGAGCACGTTCGTAGGCTTTCCTGAGTTCCTTGATGTGCAGTCGGCGGATGAAAACGATGTATGACAGGGCGCAGATGAGCAGGATGAGGAAGGCAATGATGAGAATCATTCCTATCAGCTTCTCCTTGTCGGCCTTGTGTTCTATCTCATAGAGGCGCAGCTCGTCCTCAATACCCTTCATGTTGTTGGTAAGGATGATGCTGTTGATGGAATCGTGGCGGTTCATCTGTATGCGCTGTGCCTCCCAAGCCGCCTTCCAACGGCCTGCATTCTTGTTGAGGTTGATGATGATCTCGTCGGCATCGTCGCCCATGGTTTCTCTTGCCAGCTGTAAGGCAGCGTCTGTATTGCCCAGATAGGCCTGATAATAGACGTCTATAGCGCGTCCGCTGATGGTGGTGAGGCCGCTGTCTATCCCCGCCTTGTAGGCCTTGTAGCCTTCGACAAAGCGCTTCATGTCGCCCATGTTATAGTAGCTGAGCAGTCGGCGCGACTCAATGTCGAACACCCGCTCTGGTGCGTATTCGCGGGCTATGTCGGCTGCTTTGTTGAGCATCTTGAGGGCTTCCTCTGGTGAATCGTCCATTTCCACGTTGACGATATTCATGTAGATGGGTGGCATACTCTCGTAGTAGCCGTGTTTCTCCATGAGCGCAATGACCTCCCTGAAATCTTTCTTTGCAGCTTCGTGGTTGCCGCAATAGCGATTGATGTGGCCTTTCATGTTGATGGCCATGTAAATTTCCTTGTCCAGTCCCCGTTCGCGTAGTTCCTTAGACAATTCCTGTGCCTTCATATAGGCTTCAAAGATTTTCTGGGCGTTCATCAGGAAGATAATCTCATTGCACCGCTGCGTGTAGTATAGGTGCAGGTCGTCTTGCTGGAGCAGATAGTCCTCCAATACCTTGACGGCAGTAAAGAAATTGGTACTGTCGCCCGTATTGAAGGCTTTGGTCATAT
>CAZIKA010000013.1:18970-28761 GCA_964539705.1 uncultured Prevotella sp.
GCACAGGCTTTCAGGAACGAGAGGGCGTGCTGCGGCACCACCGTGGGGTCGTTGTATCCAATGATAATCTGGAGTTTGCCTTTCAGATCCTTAGCCTTTGCGATGAGGCTGGTCTTGGCATAGCCCTCCGGATTCTGTTGTGGGGTGTCCATATAGCGTTCGCCGTACATCACCTCATACCATTTCCAGTCAATCACAGGACCACCAGCCACACCAACCTTGAACACATCAGGAAAGTTGGTCATCAGCGAGATGGTCATATATCCGCCAAACGACCATCCGTGTACGCCCAATCTGTTGGCGTCTACGTAGGGCAGGCTCTTCAGGTATTCCACGCCCTTCATCTGATCCAGCATCTCTATCTGTCCCAGTTGACGGAAGGTGACCTGCTCAAAGTCACGTCCGCGATTCTCACTGCCTCTATTATCGAGGATGAAGATGATATAACCCTTCTGTGCCATATAGGTCTCCCATGAACGGCTATACCAGTGCCACGATGCTTCTATGTTGTGGGCATGAGGTCCACCATAGACATAAACTACTGTTGGGTATTTCTTCGTTGGGTCGAAATCAGCGGGCTTTACCATGCGCCAATAAAGATCTGTCACTCCATCGGCAGCCTTGATGCTTCCTGACTCAAACTGTGGTACGATGAATCCCTTCCAAGGATCTTCAGCCGTGAGGAGGTTTGAGGTTTGAGGTTTGAAGTTTGAGATATTGATAGCGTCAATAGTATTTGGCGTTGTTGGCGTGCTGTACTTATCGTATAGCAGTGTGCCTGATGCAGATAGTTTTCCTCTGTGTACACCTTCTCCGTTATCGAGTGGTGTGCGCTTCAGGGTCTTCAGGTTGACAGCATAGAGATTACGTTGCAGGGGATGCTTTTCATTCGAGGCAATGATGATGCTCATGTCTTTCTGGTTGAAGCCAAGTACATCGAGTACCACCCATTCGCCTTTAGTCAACTGTTTCACCAGTTCACCTTTTATATTATATAGGTACACGTGATTGAAACCGTCTTTCTGGCTCTGCATGATAAATTTCGTGTCGTCCCAAGGCAGGAACTGGATGGGATTAAGAGGTTCCACGTATTTCTCACTCGTCTCGCGATAGAGTTCTTGCTGACGCTCACCTGTCTCTGCGTTATAGCTGACGAGACGGCAGTCGTTCTGGTCGCGGTTCAGTTCGAACATATAGACATTCTTCGAGTCAGGACTCCAGACGATATTTGTGAAATAGCAAGCCTCCTCTAGCCCCTCCGAAGGGAGGGGAGTCTTTAGGTAAACAGTATGCTTCGTTTCCAAATCGTAGATGCCAACCGTTACCTTGTGGCTGGTCATTCCTGCCATTGGATATTTGTCGGGCTCGAACTCTGCCACACGCGGGTCGATATTCACCTGTGGGTAGTCTGTCACCATCGACTGATCCATACGATAGAATGCCAGACGCTGTCCGTTGGGGCTCCAGAACGTACCTTTCTCGATACCAAACTCATTACGATGAACAGACTCTCCATAAACGATTTCGCGCGAGCCATCGGTAGTCAACTGCTGATTGTTACCCTCTGCATTTACAACAAAGAGTTGATTGTCTGCTTTATATACCGTAGCTTTAGATGCAGCATTCCATTCGTTGCAGTTCTGTTTCGAGATACTATCCTGCCACACAATCTGATGCTTCTTGAAGTCAAGCAGTATCATCGACTTCTTGAATCCCAGCAATACTAATGATTCGTTGGGGTAGGGGAAGGTGGCATTCGTCAGATGGCGTACGTAGTGATTGTCATCACTGCCAACCCATTTGTTCACATCGTCGAGTGTAAACAGCATGGTTTCCTTGCCCGTCTTGCTATCAATGAGCTTGCATTCCTCTACATCGGTGCGCACCAGTTGGTCGCCCCACCATGTGAGGAACATATTCTTTGGCCTCAGGTTATGGTAGTTAGTACCACCAAAGTTCAGATCCTCCAGTGTGAAAAGCTTCTGTGCTGACATAGGAAGTGCCATTACTGTTAGAAGCAGAATGGACGCCACACAGTGCGCCCATTGCTTGATATTACTCGTCGTCATGATGGAATCGCTTGTTACGCTTACCTCCGCTACGGTCGAAACGCTCGTGTCCGCCGCGGTTCTTATTTTCTCTGAAATCCCTAGACTTCCTGGAATCCTTGAAATCTCTAGAGTCTCTTTCTCTAGGCTCTCTAGAACTTCTAGGCTTTCTGGAATCTCTGGAATCCATCTCATGCTTGTGGAAAGTAAACGAGCGGATATCGCTGTTCTCGTTCTCTTCCTGCTCGTCGAGTCGCTGTTTGAACTCACGGTTCTTCTTGAAACGGTGCTTCTCAGCCATCTGACGCTTCTCGTCATCCGTCTTTACGACACCGCCTTCGCTACGGAAGTCCTTTAGCTTGCCGTCGAATATCTGGTACTTGCGGAACTCGCATTCCAACGAACCATTATAGACGGGTATCTTGATGGATGGCTTCAAACCAATCTGCTCAAAGCACTCCTCGCGATATGAGAGAATCCATGCGTCGTTGTTCAGGAACTGATGCTTCAGCCGCTCACCAATCATGCGATAGGTGCCTAGTAGGTCGGGCGTTGAGATACGCTCTCCGTATGGAGGATTGCATACCAATATGCTCTTCTCCTTGGGCTGTGTGAAGTCCTTGAAGTCCTGCTGCTCAATGGTGATATCGGCAGTCAGTCCTGCAGCCTTTGCATTCAGACGGGCCGTGTTTACAGCCTTGATATCGATGTCGTAGCCGTAGATATGATGCTTGAACTCACGTTCCTTGGAGTCATCATTGTAAATCTGGTCGAAGAGGTCGGCATCGAAGTCAGGCCACTTCTCAAACGCATACTCCTTACGGAACAATCCTGGAGCCATATTGCGTGCGATGAGGGCAGCCTCTACGAGCAGCGTACCAGACCCGCACATGGGGTCGATGAAGTCGGTCTCGCCTTGCCAACCCGTCATCAGGATCATACCGGCAGCCAACACCTCGTTAAGCGGAGCCTCTACACTTTCCTGACGATAGCCGCGACGATGCAGCGATTCGCCAGAAGAGTCCAGGCAGAGCGTACACTCGCTCTTTCCTGGTGCTAGGTCGGCGATGTGGATATGCAGACGCAGGTCAGGATTGGCTACAGAGATATTAGGGCGCTTGCCTGTCTTCTCGCGGAACTGGTCCACGATAGCGTCCTTCACCTTATAGCTCACGAACTTAGAGTGGCGGAACTCTTCAGAGAACACCACAGAATCGACAGCAAATGTGCGGTCGTTGTCCAAATATTCAGTCCAGTCAATCTTCTTGATTTCCTCGTAGACATCGTCGGCACTCTGTGCCTTGAAGTGTGCGATGGGCTTCAGGATCTTGATGGCTGTATGCAGCGAGAAATTAGCGCGATACATCATCTCTTTGTCACCCGTAAACGACACCATACGTCTACCGATTTTTACATTGTTAGCTCCCAGTTGGGTCAGCTCTTTCGCCAGCACAGGTTCCAGTCCCATGAACGTTTTGGCGATTAGTTCGAATTCGTTTTCCATTTATTTGTAATGTTTCACTCCGCAAAGATACGAATAAATGAGTGAAATGCAAAAAGAATTATGATTTATTTTTGTGATTCGAAAATTATTCGTACTTTTGCAGTGGTATGATGGATATGTTACTTCATATATTGCTTGCTATCAGAGTCCTGGAGTCTTGGCCTCAGGTGCTGATGTCCTTGCTTTTCATTGTGCTCTTAGTCGTGATGTGGATGCAGTGGAAGGCTGGGCGTCAGTTGAAATCCGAGTTGGCAGTACTGGGGAAGATGGGTAAGCATAATGTGGAGTACGAGTTTGTGCTGGGTACCATGAAACTCTCCATCTGGCATTTGGATGTGAAGACGGGCAAGCTGACGTTTGAACAGGACTTCCGTGATAAGGACAATAAATATTTCACCAATGCCGACGGAATGGAGGTCGATAATTCTGTGACATTACTGGACCCTCGTGATTCTGAGCGTGTGGGACAGTCAATGGCTGACCTCTGTAGCGGAAAGAAGTCTTCCTATCATGAAGTCTATCGCGTTACTGTGCCTTATGCCCAGACGGTGTATTGGGAGGAGAGCTACGCTACGGTGGCTCAGCGTGATGTTGACGGACTCCCAGTCACTATCATAGGAACCACTCAGCGAATCGATGATCGTAAGGCGTTGGAGGAAGCCCTTGTACAGGCTCGTAATCGTGCTGAGGAGAGCGACCGTTTGAAGACCGCCTTCGTTGCCAATATGAGTCACGAGATCCGTACGCCGTTGAATGCTATCGTAGGCTTCACCAGTGTGTTGCCCGACATTACCGATGAGGAAGAGCGTAAGAGCCTGCTCGACCTCATTCAGGAGAATACTCAAAAACTGCTTCGTATCGTTGATGATGTGGTGAATATCTCGAAGATAGAGTCTGGTAAGGAGGAACTGGTGATGACCGCCTTTGAACTGAACACCCTGTTGCTAGAGAATATGAGCCGTTGTGAACAGGCATTGCAGCCTGGTGTAACCTTGGATGCTCAGTTTGCTTTGGATGCGCTGACTATTACTACCGACTTGGCCCGTCTCAACGAGATTATGAAGCACTTGCTTCAGAATGCTGTTAAGTTTACGCAATCAGGCTCTATCACTGTGGGCTACGATCAGCCTGTCGATGGACGTATCACTATCTGGGTACGCGATACGGGTAAGGGTATTGCCGAAGAGAATCTAGAGCGTATCTTTGAACGCTTCTATAAGGTAGATGAGTTTATTCCTGGTGCAGGCTTAGGTTTGAGCCTCTGTCGTGTGATGGCATTCAGCCTGGGTGGAAATGTGACTGTGGAATCTAAACTGGGCGAGGGCTCTACGTTCAAGGTAGAACTGCCTATACAGTAATCTCTTGCCCCTTGCTCCTTGCCCCTATTTTATCTGAAGGAATCCGTGAGCAACTTAATCTCAATCTTTGGTGCTATGCGTTCGTAAAGGATGTTGTAAACGGCATCCAGGATAGGCATATTCACGTGCCAGTGACGATTGATTTCCTTCATACACTTCGTACCAAAGTAGCCCTCGGCAATCATTTCCATCTCCATCTGGGCACTCTTTACGCTATAGCCTTTGCCTATCATCGTACCAAAGACGCGATTTCTTGAGAAGTTAGAATAGCCCGTTACCAAGAGGTCTCCTAGATAAACGCTGTCATAGACGTTGCGCTCTATAGGATGTACGCTCTGCAGGAAACGTGACATCTCCTGTACGGCATTGGCTATGAGCACAGCTTGGAAGTTATCACCAAACTTCAGTCCGTTGCAGATACCAGCGGCAATGGCATAGACATTCTTCAATACGCTGGAATACTCTATGCCAATGACGTCGGTCGATGTCTTTGTCTTGATAAACTGACTGTTCAGCACCTCGGCAAAGGCCTGTGCCTTCTCCATATCCGAACAGCCCACGGTCAGGTAGCTCAGTCGTTCCAGTGCTACCTCTTCTGCGTGGCTGGGGCCTCCGATGCAAGCCAGGTTATCGTGGGGCACATCGAAGACCTGATGGAAATACTCTGTACAAATCAGGTTCTCATCAGGCACGATACCCTTGATGGCAGTGACGATAAACTTATCCTTCAGTCTCACCTTCAGTTTCTTCAGGTGGTTCTTCAGATAGGGCGAGGGTACTACAAAGACCAGTGTGTCGTAGGCCTCAATAATCTTGTTGAGATCGCTATTAAAGGTAATCTCGTTGACGTCGAAGTGTACGCTGGTCAGATAGCTGGGGTTGTGGTACAAGCGTTTGAAATCCTCTATCTGGTCTTCACGACGCATATACCATCCTATGTGGTGCGTATGCTGTACCACAATCTTGGCTATAGCCGTAGCCCACGAGCCTCCACCAATAATCGCTATCTTACCGCAATCGTACATTATTGTGCCTTGTCAATCCAACTCTGAACTTCGTCCAGTGATGGCTTCTCGTAGCCGAGTTTGAATTTCTTGTTGATCTCGCCAATCTTCTGCTGCAAGCCCTGTGCCTTTTCGTCCTTGATGTCCTGAATGAGGTAGAAACCAGCCTTGCGCAGTACGTAGGCCCAGTCCTCAGGTACACCGATGGCAGCCCATTCCTGGATGCTGCTCTGAGGTGCCTTCTTCTCAGGCTTCATCTGTGGGAACAGCATCACCTCGCCGATAGCGAACTTACCTGTGAGTACCATTACCAAACGGTCGATACCGATACCGATACCAAAGGTTGGAGGCATACCATATTGAAGTGCGCGCAGGAAGTCCTGGTCGATAATCATCGCCTCGTCATCACCTTTGGCAGCCAGTCGCATCTGCTCCTTGAAACGCTCCTCCTGATCGATGGGGTCGTTCAGCTCAGAGTAGGCATTTGCCAATTCCTTACCGTTTACCATCAGCTCAAAACGCTCAGTGAGGCCTGGCTTGCTGCGGTGCATCTTTGTCAGAGGACTCATCTCTACGGGGTAGTCGGTGATGAAAGTAGGCTGGATGAAGGTGCCCTCGCAGAACTCACCAAAGAGCTCGTCGATCAGTTTACCCTTACCCATTGTCTCGTCGACCTCCATATTCTTTGATAGACAGAACTGGCGAATCTCGTCTTCCGTCTTGCCGTCGCAGTCGAAACCTGTCTTCTCCTTGATAGCATCGAGGATAGGCAGACGACGGAAAGGTGCCTTGAATGAGATGACCTTACCATCGATCTCTACCTCAGGCTTTCCGTTTACGGCCGTACAAATCTGCTCCAGCATATTCTCTGTGAAGGTCATACCCCACAGCAGATCCTTATAGCTCACATAGAGCTCCATGCAGGTGAACTCAGGATTGTGGGTCTTGTCCATACCCTCGTTGCGGAAGTTCTTACCCATCTCGTAGACACCCTCGAAACCACCTACGATGAGGCGCTTCAGGTAGAGCTCTGTAGCGATACGCATATACATATCCTGATTCAGCGCGTTGAAATGGGTAATGAACGGACGAGCCGATGCACCACCAGCGATATTCTGCAGAATAGGTGTGTCAACCTCCGTATAGCCGGCATTATCCAGAATGCTACGCAGGGTGCGGATGATAGTAGCACGCTTCAGGAACGTTTCTTTCACGCCTGCATTCACCACCAAGTCCACATAACGTTGACGATAGCGCAACTCAGGGTCGTCGAAAGCATCATATACCTTACCGTCGGCATCCGTCTTAACAACTGGCAGCGGCTTCAGACTCTTGCTCAGCACCGTCATCTCCATCACGTGAACGCTAATCTCGCCCGTCTTAGTACGGAACACGTAACCTTTCACGCCGATGAAGTCGCCCAGGTCGAGCAGCTTCTTAAAAACAATATTGTATAAGTCTTTATTCTCGTCAGGACAGATAGAATCGCGCTGTACATATACCTGAATGCGGCCCTTGGAGTCCTGAAGCTTAGCAAAAGCGGCCTTACCCATGATGCTCTTGCTCATGATACGTCCGGCGATGCTCACCATACGGCTGTTTTCTGGTGTGGCTGTCTCGCGCACATCGTTGCCTTCCTCGTCCTTACCAATGACGGGCAGGTCCTCAAAATCGTTGATGATGTCTGTGCTCCATGCGTTTACGGGATACTCTGCAGCAGGGTAGGGATTGATACCCATCTTGCGTAGCTCGTCGAGCGACTGTCGACGAAGAATTTCTTGCTCACTCAGTTCAAGTATGTTCATGTCTAATATTCGAATATTTGCTATTTGGGTGCAAAGTTACGAATTAATTTTGAATTGTGCGCTATTTCGTGTGAATTTTTTGGGTTTGACGAGCTGCCAGTTCCTTGCCTTCGAACTGCCTGCTCCTGCCCGAGGAACTGCCAGTTCCTGCCTTTCGAGCTTACGGCTCGTCAAAAGGGTGCTGTTTAGCTCTCGTTTGAAAGGCGCAAACGGAGGCTAAGTGATGCATTTATGAGGCGAAATCTTGCAGGTCTCAAAATAAAGATGTATCTTTGCACGCAAAAAGCGAGAGAAGAATGGCTAAGAAGATATTTGTTTTCCTGACCCTTGCGGTGATTATCACGTTGGTGGCAATGGCTCTGACGAAGCCTGAGGCGTGGCAGCATTATGGTGAGGTGAGAAGCCTGGCGATGAAGGTGGCCAGTCAGGAGGCTGCGAAGATGCAGTTGCCCGCGGAACTGCCAGAGGAGTATGCCAAGGTGGGCGAGGAAGTGGTGATGGATGCTGCAGGCTCATTTATACAGAGTAACATGCAGGTGGATGACTACGTTGTGCTCTCGGTGGGCATAGTGAACTTCCGCGGACAGTCGCTCCCCATCACGATAGGAGCCTTCGGTAAGGTGTTCGTCCTTGTTGATGAAGAGGATGTCAGGCGCGCTATCAAATAAGGCGAAGGGGGGGCATGGATCAGAATACGCGTAAGCACAGATTTTTAGAGGCTTTTGGAATTGCTGTCATCCTGCTGGCACTAGTGAAGTGTGGGGTGTCAGGATTAGGGAACGAGGGTAATGAGGCTGATAAACCAAAAGTGACTAATAAGGCTGATGAGCCGGTTAATAGGCCAGCTGATAAGCCTCTTGTTAAGCCTACCAGCACCCGCTATCTGGCTGACGGCGAGCGTCCTCATAGGATATGGAGTGTTCCCAGCTACCAGAAGGCTTTCCCCGATGTCAATGATGTGCAGATAGTGGCAGCCAGTCGCTGGGGGGTGAAGCCCGTAAAGGATCGTCAAGATGCTGAGGCAAGAAAAGACGAGTTAGTATATGTGGGCTGTTCACCTTATTATATTATAGACCCTTTGCATAGCAGTATTCCTTATCTGGTGCCTCGTGCTGCCATTATGTTGCAGGATATCGGACAGGCTTTCTTTGACAGCCTTCAGGTGAAGGGTGTGCCTCTGCATCGTTTCATTGTGACCAGCGTATTGCGCACACAGGAGGATGTGGCAAAGCTGCGCAGACATAATGGCAACGCTACGGAGAACTCGTGCCACCTCTACGGCACTACCATCGATATTTGCTATAACCGCTACCAGACTGTAGAGGACCCAGACGGTCCGAAACGTCGCGAGGTGCGCAACGACTCGCTGAAGTTTATCCTGAGCGAGGTGCTCAACGATATGCGCCGTAATAACCGCTGTTATATCAAGTATGAGGTGAAGCAAGGATGCTTCCACATGACGGTACGCTAATTATAGGGTTAAAAATTGCTTAAATCCTTTTTTGTTCGCAAGATTTTTTGTACCTTTGTACGCTGAAAGAAAAAGGCGAAAATGCGTCAGCGGGCTTAAAAATGGCCTTAAACGCAATTTCTGGCTAAAAGTAAAAAGGTAAAAAGTAAAATATTTTAAACTGTGGATCAGACGTTAGACAACGACAGAATTTTGAAGATTAACATCGAGGAAGAGATGAAGTCTTCGTACATTGACTATTCAATGTCCGTGATTGTGGCTCGTGCCCTTCCTGATGTTCGTGATGGATTTAAACCCGTACATCGCCGTATTCTCTATGGTATGATGGGTATTGGCAACACCAGTGATAAACCACATAAGAAGTGTGCACGTGTCGTAGGTGAGGTGCTCGGTAAGTATCACCCCCACGGTGACTCATCTGTATATGGTGCCCTGGTGCGCATGGGCCAGGAATGGAACATGCGTTATATGCTGGTTGACGGTCAGGGTAACTTCGGTTCGGTTGACGGTGACTCACCTGCTGCCATGCGTTACACGGAGTGTCGCCTCTCGAAGATGGGTGAGCATATCATGGACGACCTGGAGAAGGACACCGTGGATA
>CAZIKA010000014.1:0-28248 GCA_964539705.1 uncultured Prevotella sp.
TGTTCGCCGCTGATCCTGAGGCCACCGTCAACGATATCGACGGCGTGAAGATTGATTTCCCCACCAAGTGGGTACACCTGCGCAAGTCGAACACCGAACCCATCATCCGAGTCTATAGCGAGGCACAGACGATGGACGAGGCCGACGCATTGGGCAAGAAGCTCATGCAGGTGGTCTACGATATGCAGTAAAAACAGCTATCATACTATATTTTTTGTCTTCCAGATGCGTGATTGCGTGTCTGGAAGACATTTTTTCGGGGAATCTCCAACTCGTTCGTATATAGTATAGAAATATCAACCTATACCTATTTATATTATACACGATGTGGACTAGCATTTTGTCTATTGTGGTCATCATCAACGAGTTGATGGCTTCCAACGCAGGAATCTCGATAAGTCCTGCTACCAATTTCGACAGTTGGATTGAATTGTATAACCCCAACTCTCAGGCTGTCAACCTGGGCGGCATGTACCTGAGCGATGATGCTGAGAACCTGAAACTATGGCAGATGCCCAATGATATTGGCAGCATCCCAGCCAAGGGATTCAAAGTTGTATGGCTGGGGTCTGGTGAACTCAAGTCAACGCAGGCTCCCTTTAAACTCGACTGCGACGGAGGTACCATCTATCTCAGCGATAAGAGCGGCACCCTCGTAACCAGCGTAACCTATCCTGAGGCCTTGAGCCGCACGGCCTATGCCCGCACTACCGACGGTGGTGAAGCATGGGGATGGACGGCAGATGCCACTCCTGGCGAGAGCAACGCCTCTGCTAAATTCGCTAACGAGCGACTCGATGCTCCCATTGTTGATAAGGGCAGCACCCTCTTCAACAACTCTCTGAGCGTGAAGGTCACCATCCCCGAAGGCGCCCGTCTGATGTACACCACCGACGGCAGTCTGCCTACGGCTCCTAAGGGCGATGCTGGGGAGGTGAGCCCTTGGACTGATTTCATTATCAACGGCGACAGTGAGGGCAGCGAGGCAGTGAGCCTCATCACCCGTAATGCCGACGGCAACGGTGACGAGTACGTCATCACCGATGGTGCTGGCTACAACAACTCACGCGGCATCAAGATTCATACCACCAAGAACGCTGCCAACGACTACAGCGCCCAGCTCTTCGTCTATACCCCCAACCACGTGTGGCAGAGCGGCGAGAAATACCGTTTCCGTATGAAGGTGCGTGCCGACAAGGCTGCACGCATCTCGGCTCAGACCCACAGCACGCCCCATAACTACATCAACAACAGTATTCTGGACGGCAACTATAACATCACCACCCAGTGGCAGGAAATCACCTACGAGGGCACCGTTACCGACCAGCAGACAGGCTCTAGCTACGACTGGTGGACACAGCAGAGCTCAGAAGGCAAGATGCAGACCATCGCCTTCAACCTGAACGGCGACAAGCAGGACAACTACTTCTATTTCGATGACGTCAGTTGGGAGCTCTATACCGCTGACAGTCAGACCGTAGAAGCCTCTCAGGAGAGCAAGGACGGCAAGTTCACCGTCAGCAACACCACGAACTACACCTTCCGCCTCTTCCGCGACGGCTACCTGCCCAGCGTGCCTGTGACCCGTTCCTATATCAAGACCTCCAACAGCTACACGCTGCCCGTCGTCTCTATCGTTGGCGACCAGAAATTCTTCACCGACCCAAAGATTGGTTTCGACTGCGACGGTGACGGCACCAACGGAACGGTAGCCAGCTATACCGGCGGTCAGCCCAGAAACTACGCCAGCGACTGGGACCGCCCTGTGAACGTCTCGTATATCAGTCCCGATGGCGAGATGCTGCACAATCAGGACGTGAACATCAAGGTGTCGGGCGGTTATACCCGCACCCAGAAATACCGCTCGTTCAAGCTGAAGGCCAGCAAGGTGTTCGACGGTCAGAACCGCTACGACTATCCCTTCTTCCCCCAGAAGCCCTATATGCGTAGCAAGACGCTGCTGATACGCAACGGCGGTAACGACATCTGGCGTCACAACGCCCGTTTCATCGACCCTGCCCTTGAGACCGTCATCCAGCGCTCTGGCATCGACGTCGACGTGCAGTCGTACGTGCCCGTCATAGAATATGTCAACGGACAGCTTCGCGGTGTGCTCAACCTGCGCGAGCCCAACAATGACGATTTCGCCTACGCCAACTGGAGCTACGATGACGACGAGCTCGACGCCTTCGAGAATATGGAGATGAAAGACGGCGACGATGTTGCCATCAAACGCATCTGCGAACTGGCTAAGAACATCAACGCCGAGGGCGCCTACGATGAGCTCACCTCGCTGCTCGACATCGACGAGTACACCAACTATATGGCTGTCACCCTGTTCCTCTACAACGACGACTGGCCCGACAATAATATCAAGGCCTATCGCAGTCGCAACGACGGTCGCTACCGCTTCGTCAGCTTCGACCTCGACTACGCCTTCAAGGGCTGCTGGGGCAATGCTTCAGAGAATCCCAGTTACGACAACCCCCTCACAAACTTCGCCAGATTCAAGGACGACAACGGACCGAAGAGAAACAACCACCCCGTGGTGTACAACAAGGAGTTTGTCAACCTCTTCTTAGACCTGCTGAGCCACGACGGTTTCCGTCGTAAGTTCATCGACACCTTCTGCCTCATGGGCGGTAGCGTCTTCGAACCCACACGCGCCACGGAGATTGTCGACGAGCTGCTCAACAATGTCAAGGGGATGTGTCAGCTCATGAGACAGCTGGGCATCAACGACGGTCACGAGCCCGACCGCGCTGCCACCACTATCAAGAACAACCTCAGCGGACGCTCCAAGCAGATGGCCGACTACCTCAAGGAATTCTCTTACGCCAAGCTCAGCAGCAGTCCGCAGGCTGTCACACTGACCACCAGCATCGAGGGCGCCCGACTCTTCATCAACGACCTCGAAGTGCCCTATGCCGACTTCGACGGCCACCTCTTCGCTCCCGTCACCCTGCGTGCCGAGGCACCTGCTGGCTATCGTTTCGCAGGTTGGAAGAAGGGCAGCACCGTTCTGAGTACCGAGGCCGAGATGAGCCTGCCCAGCGGCAGCAACCTTAGCCTCACCGCCACCTTCACCAAGCTCAGCGACAGCGAGCTGACGGCTCAGGGCATCACCCCCGTACGTATCAACGAGGTCAGCGCCGATGATGGCATCTATGTCAACGACTACTTTAAGCGAAAGGACTGGGTGGAGCTCTATAACACCACCAACAAGCCTATCGACGCAGAGGGAATGTTCCTCAGCGATAACCTTGCTATTCCTGAGAAGTATCAGATTACCAAGGGCGACAGTCAGGCCTCTACCATCATCCCCGCCCACGGCTATCTCATCATCTGGTGCGACAAGGAGAGCCCGCTCTCACAGCTCCACGCCTCGTTCAAGCTCGACAACGACGGTGACGACCTGATACTCACCGCTGCCGATAAGTCGTGGACTGACCACTTCACCTATGCCGCCCACACGTCCGACCAGACCGTAGGTCGCTTCCCCGATGGCAGCAACGACATCTACGTGATGAACCGACCCACCATCGCCCAGACCAACATTGCCACCAGCTACCTCGTGCCTGTGGAGCAGCCTGACCTCACTGGCATCGACATCGCTCAGCTCTCAGCTCTCACCTCTCACTTCTCACCTCAAATCTTCACCCTTGCCGGTCAGCCCGTCGTCACCCCGCAACGTGGCACCTGCTACATTGCCCGTATCACAGACGCCCAAGGCAACGTGAAGACCGTGAAGTTCATACAGCGATAAGCTTATCGATCTACATAAAAAGGGGCGCATCCGGATATCTCATCGGTTGCGCCCCTGTCAGTTCTTAAAAGCAAACAATAACCTAAAAAACAAACCTATGGAATCTCGATTGATTCTGGTGCAAAGATAGACAGTTTTACGCAACCACGCAAAAGGAAAACCCTAAACCGTACGGGGAGTTTTCCTATTTCTTATAGGGAAATCCCTATAAATCTTCAATTTTCGACCTTAAATCTTCAATTTTTAATCTATTTTACTACCTTTGCACCCGTGAACCGACTATACATCATATTATATATGTGTCTGCTAAGTCTGGGAAGCATGGCCCAGACCGACGGTTTTTCCATTGACACGCTGAGCAACGCCCTCTTCCTGCGGATGCAGGGGAAGTCATACCCAGAGGGATGCAGCGTGAGGCGTAGTGAACTGCGGTATCTGCAGGTGCTGCATTACGATGCCGAAGGAAAGGTGCACCGAGGCGAACTTGTATGCCATCAAACCATTGCCGCCGACCTGCTCGACATCTTCCGACAGCTCTTTGAGGCCCACTACCCTATCGAACGCATCTCGCTCATCGACGATTACGATGCCGATGATGAGCGCTCTATGACGGCCAACAACACCTCCTGTTTCTGCTACCGTAAGATAGCCGGAAGCCCTAGGCTGTCGAAACACTCGCTGGGCTTAGCCATCGACATCAACCCCCTTCAGAACCCCTGCGTCAAGAGGCGCAAAGACGGCACCCTGTTTATCCAACCCCAGGCAGGCCGCCAGTATGCCAATAGGCAGAAGAACCACCCCTACAAAATCACAAAGGGCGACCTCTGCTATCGGCTATTCCTTGCCCACGGCTTCTCGTGGGGTGGCAACTGGCGCTCCTCCAAGGACTATCAGCACTTCGAGAAGTGACCTTACATCAACAGGCGTTCGAGCGAAGGAATCTCGATGATGCTGCGACGGAGGCGCAGGAGCCCTTCGGTCTGCATGGCATTCAGGACACGGGAGACGTCGAGGCGGCTGTCGCCCACCTCCTGAGCGAGTTGGTTCATGAGGATATGGAAGGTCTTGGGGCCTGCGGGATAGACGCTGTGGTCGAGGAAGAAACGCACGATGCGCTGACGGAGGTCGGCAGGTGCCTTGCGCCAAGGCCAGCGACAGCGACGCTGCGACTGGGTGGCCAGCAGGTTCAAGAGGTTCAGACGGATAATGAGGAAGTCGTCGAGCAGGCGCAGCACCTCGTCTTTGGAAAGAGTAATAAAGTGGCTCTCGGTGAGGGTGACAGCAGTACTGCTGTACTGCGGATGGGCGCCGAAAAGGCTCTCGGGCTGTAGGAGCCAAGGGGCTGAGAGCTGTTCGACAACATGATAGCGACGGTCATCGCTGACGGTGGTCACCGACAGACTGCCACTGATCAGGAAAAGGAACTGACGACAGGCATCGCCCTCACGTACGACGGTCTTACCGGCTGCCTGCTTCTGGAAGCCGAACTTGGTCTGTCCGGCAAGTTGCAGCAGTTCCATGCGACTGAGTCCCTGAAACAGGGCAAACGGTTGCAGACTATCGTAGAGTCGGAGATCAGGGTTCATACGCTTTTAATTCTGGCGATGACCAAACGGCCAGCTGTCCCTGCTCGTCGGTATAGATGAGGTAGGCCATAAGTTCCGGATGACGCTGGAGCACGGTCTTTGCACCCTCGAGGCCTAAGACCATGAACGAGGTGGCATAGGCATCGGCGGTGGCACAATCAGAGGAAAATACGGTGGCCGAGAGCAGGCTGTGCTGCACGGGATAGCCCGTACGGGGGTCGATGGTATGGGCGTATTTCCGTCCGCCCTGATAGTAGAAGTTACGGTAGTTGCCGCTGGTGGCCATCGCACGGTCGGTGATGCTGAGCACGGTCTGCATCTCGCCATCCACGCTGAGCGAATCGTCGGTAGGCTTGGTGATGCCGATATGCCACTTGTCACCTTTGCTGTTCTGGCCGCTCACCACGACCTCGCCGCCAATCTCCACCATATAGTTATGGATGCCCTTTGACTCGAGCAGACGAGCCACCATATCGCAGCCGTAGCCCTTGGCGATAGCGCTGAAGTCCATCTGACTGCGAATCTGCAGCAGACTGTCCACCTGAGCAGGCGTAGGCAGTTGCTCGTGCTTGAAGCCGAAGCCCCAAGCATTGACCAGCGGTGCCACGGTGATGTCGAAGGCGCCATCGGTCTCACCGTTCACGGTCTGTGCCAGTTGGAAGACCTCCTGGAACATCGCGCTGCGCTCTACCGCTGAGTCGCCGCGATTGATACGTGCCACGGTGCTCTCAGGGTTGAACATCGAGAACTCGCCATCAACCTTCATTAGTTCGGCCTCGATCTCCTGTTGCAAGTCCTCACTGCTCTGATAGGTGATGTTATAGATGGTGCCAAACACAAAGTTGCTGTTCTTCCGATACTCCTTCTGAGCACAGGAAGCCAACAGCATACAGCCAACAGTAAAAACAACTAGTAAACTATGATTCTTCATTTTCTATTCTCTCACCTATCACTTCCCACCTCTTACTTCTAAATATCAATGATTACATTAAACGTGAGGCCCAGCGACGACGTATCCTGAATACCATAGCCAGGCACATACCACGTGGTGCCGATACGTCCGTTGTCGTAACTCAAACGATTACGGTAACGAGCCGTCCAACCCAGATGCAGCGGTCCGATGATCTCAGCATCGATACCGAAAAGAATTTCCGCCCAATGCTGCGAGCAAGGCTCGTCGACGACATCGTAAGTCGTAGGCCATTGCCACACGGGGTCTTTAAAGGGTGTACGACTGATGTTGACCTTATAGCTGGTATAGCCATAGCGCACACCAGCATAGATACGATTGGGGGCATGCTTATTCTTCATGATGTTCACATCGAAACCGATACGGAAATAAGGCGCGCTGGTCTTATAGGTGATCTCCGTCACCTCATCATTTTGGTGATTAGCCCGTCCTATACCCAACTCTACAACGGGGAAATACTGGTCGTGGAGGTTCAGACGAAGTGCCCCCTCATACTGTCCGTAGTCGCCCAACTGCATCTGCGCCAGTCCCACGAGGTCGGCCGAAACGGCAAAGCCTCGGAAGAAGGGTATCGTGTCGCGCTCCAGCTTCAGGAAACCCTGAGCGGGAGAAGTGATGAGTGAGAAGTGATAAGCGATAAGTATCAATGCGAGGCGGAGCCACTTAACACTTAACACGCCACACTTAACACTACTTAAAGTGGATGTGAATATTGTCTGCAGATGGGTCATAGGTCACAGAGGGATTATTGATCATCACGGTGTCGATAGCGAGATGGGTACTGCGCACGGCGGTGAGGGCATGGAAGTAATGTGGGCTACAGTCTACCGACTCGAAATGTGGTATGTCCTCCTTCTTGATCCATACCGTATCTATCGTAGCGCCAGAGCCGTCTTTGGCATCAATACCAAAGATGAGCACATCTTCCGGATGGGTATAACTGAGGGGAAGCGAGAACGAGGTCTTACCGACAGCCCTATTCAGGATCAGCGTATCGGTACCATTCATCCGTTGTGCCCACACATAGAGGGTGTCCTTCAGTGTGTCGACAACCTCCACCCCACTACTGTTATACGTCTTAACAGCAAAGTTAAGTGCCACCTTGTTCTGTACAGGACAGTCAATGGTACTACATGCCGCAAGGAAAGCTACAACTGCAAAGAGGAGTAATCGCCTCATATTGTTTCCTCTATCTGGTATTCGTTACGAACGTTTGACGTGCGACTTATTAAATCGCCCAGGAAGCCAGCCAGGAATAGTTGCGTACCGATGAGCATCATGGTGAGGGCGATATAGAAGAAGGGGGAGTCGGTGACCAGACGCTGAGGGATGCCGAAAGTAAGGCACCACAGCTTATCAGCACCTATGAGGAAGGCCGACAGGAAACCAATGAAGAACACAATGGTGCCCAAGAAACCGAACACGTGCATCGGCTTCTTGCCGAAAGTGCTAAGGAACCACAGCGTGAGCAAATCCAGATAACCGTTGACGAAACGGTTCCACCCCATGAACTTCGACTCGCCATACTTGCGGGCCTGATGGTGAACTACCTTCTCGGCAATCTTGTCGAAACCGGCATTCTTTGCCAGATAAGGCATATAGCGGTGCATCTCGCCATAGACCTCGATATTCTTCACCACATCACGGCGATAAGCCTTCAGACCGCAGTTGAAGTCGTGCAGGTTCTTGATACCGCTCACAGCACGTGCCGTAGCGTTGAAGAGTTTCGTAGGCAGTGTCTTCGACAGCGGGTCGTAGCGCTTCTGCTTGTAGCCAGACACGAGGTCGTACTTCTCTTCCGTAATCATACGGTAGAGCTCGGGAATCTCGTCGGGCGAGTCCTGCAGGTCGGCATCCATCGTGATGACCACATCGCCCTGAGCTACCTCGAAACCACAATAAAGTGCAGGACTCTTGCCATAGTTACGACGGAACTTGATGCCTTTCACATGCTCCGACTTTGACTTCAGGTCGCAGATAATCTCCCACGAGCGGTCTGTACTGCCATCGCTGATAAAAATGACCTCATACGAGAACTTATTCTCGTTCATCACCCGTTCAATCCACGCATAGAGTTCGGGAATCGACTCTTCCTCATTATACAGAGGTATTACTACTGATATATCCATAGTTTTTTTACTTTTTTACCCTTTTCACAACTGCAGCTATCGGCATTCCAAGCACAATGCCCACCATAATCACCATAGAGAGCGTATTCAACGCGAAATCAATAGGACGCATGGTTTGCAACATCTGCATACTCTCGTTCACCTGATCAGTCATCCCCATCTGTTTAATCAGATCTACATACTCTGGCATCGAGAGCATCTCACCGATAACCCCAATCATGTAGCCATGATCCATATAGGCGAAATAGGCATACTGCGCCAGAGAGAACAGCAAACCGCCGTAGAAGAACATCAGACAGACGTAAGCCCAACCACGAAGGAAAGAGATGGTGCCCTCGAGCCCCGTATCACGGAAGCGCTTCAGACGGATGCCAGCGAAAAAGGGCATCACCGCGAGGACTACAAACGAAAGGAAGCCATACAACTGGGAATTGAGCCCCACCACGTAGCAGGCAAAAGAGGCTATCATCAGCACGGCCAGCAGAGCGCCGTCGATACGGGCAAAAGCCCTCAACTGTCTATATTCCGGTGCAGTCACGTTGGTTTTCTATATTATAAAATATGTATTTCGCTGCAAAAGTACTATTTTTATTTGAGATTTAAGATTTGAGGTTTGAGGTTTTTACAACAAAACATGTAAAATTTGTTAATTGAATCATAAAACTCAAACCTTAAACCTCAATTCTCAAATCTTTTGTGTACCTTTGCACCCGCAAAAAAAACAAATACGGGCAAGTCCTGTACGACCAGCTCCCTCGGAATCCTCCAGGACGGGAACGTAGCAAAGGTACTTGGTTGTAGCGGTGCGATGCAGACCGCTTGCCCACCCGCCTCTTTAGCTCAGTTGGCCAGAGCACGTGATTTGTAATCTCGGGGTCGTTGGTTCGAATCCGACAAGAGGCTCAGGATAAGCATTACGAAAAAGGATAGGTTTTCAGAGGACCTATCCTTTTTTACTATAAAGAAGAACTAAAAACGACAAGATATAATGAGACCAACACCAATTAAGAAAGAAATCGTAGACAAGCTCGTAGAGAGTCTTGGCATCAAGGACTTTGCCAAGGCCACCATTCGTGAAGTGAAGCAAGTAGCCGCCAAGGCCGAACAGGAGAGCAGCGTTGAATATATCAAGATGGAGATGGGAATACCCGGTCTGCCTGCTGCCAAGGTGGGTGTGGATGCTCAGATCAAAGCGCTGCAAGACGGCATTGCCCACTCCTACCCCGATATTCAGGGCTATCCCGAACTGAAGAAGCAGGCCTCACGCTTCGTGAAGGCTTTCATCAATGTTGACATCGCTCCCGAGGGTTGCGTACCCGTATGCGGCTCCATGCAGGGCACGTTTGCTTCTTTCCTTACCTGTTCGCAGGCCACAAAGGGCAAAGATACCGTACTCTTTATCGACCCAGGCTTCCCCGTACAAAAAATGCAGTTGCAGGTGCAGGGCGTGAAATACGAGACCTTCGACGTGTATGATTTCCGAGGCGAGAAATTGGGACCCAAGTTGGAGTCATACCTCTCAAAAGGAAATATCTGCGCTATCGTCTATAGCAACCCCAACAACCCCGCTTGGATCTGTATGACGGAGCTGGAGCTCCAGACTATCGGCACATTGGCTACGAAATACGATGCTGTGGTGATGGAGGATTTGGCTTACTTCGCTATGGACTTCCGTCAGGATCTAAGCACACCCTTCGAGGCGCCCTATCAGCCCACCGTAGCCCACTATACCGACAACTATATGTTGCTGATTTCCGGTTCAAAGGCCTTCAGTTATGCTGGCGAGCGCATCGGTGTGGTGTGCATCAGCGACAAGCTGTTCCATCGCCACTTCCCCGATCTGGCAAACCGTTACGAGGGGCTGCCCTTCGGACTGGTGTTCTCTACACGTATGCTCTATGCCTTATCAAGCGGCACTAGCCACTCAGCCCAGTATGCCCTTGCAGCCCTGTTCCGTGCAGCCTGCGACGGTGAGTATCGTTTCCGTGACGATATCAAGGTGTACGGCGAGCGTGCCCATAAGCTGAAGGAGATCTTTTGCAGGCACAACTTCTATATTGTCTACGATAAAGACCTCGACAAGCCCATTGCTGATGGTTTCTACTTCACGATTGGCTATCCCGGCATGACCAGCGGCGAGTTGGCTCGCGAGTTGATGTACTATGGCGTGTCGGCTATCTGCCTGATCACCACTGGTTCTCATCAAGAGGGTCTGCGCGTGTGCACCTCATTTATCGAGGAACACCAGTACGACCAGTTGGAAGAACGAATGACTATCTTTGCAGAAAACAATCCACGATGAAAAAAATCCTACTATCATTATTGACAGTCATGATGCTTCTTTCCTGCGGAGGGAGCAGTCGGCATACCGAAGAGAACGACGTCACGCTGAAGTTCAACAGCACGTGGAATATCTACGAGAGTTGCACACTCAACGATAATGAGGACATCGTGTATGATGCCATCGCTTGGGGCGGACTGGTAGGTTCTTTCCTTGAGAAAAACATGCCTTCCAACCTCTCCAACTACGAGTCTATCACCTTCCGCTTTGCCGAGCCCCTTCCCGTTCCAGCACAGGTGGTGGTAGCCAATAGATTTAAGACCGTAGGCAAGCAGGGACTTACGTCGCTGACCTGCAGCTTTGACGGTCAAGACGTGACAGCTGTCAACGAGATAGTGCTCCAGCCTCAGGACTCCGCCAGCATCATCGTGACCGATGTTTACCTTACACCAGGCAATGCCAAATGGGACTCCTCGCCCATCTGGAGTAAAGGCTGTAACTTCGGCAACTGGAAAAACGGTTTTGTCATCAAACCTGCGTATTTTGACACCGCCTACGAGGGCGACAAACTGGAGTTCATCTTCAACGCTGACACCACCGACCCAGATATCACCTACTGGCTGCTAAAGACAGTCTACAACACCACCCCAAACACACTTGAGGGTAACGATAGCGAGTTGAACCAATACGGATGTGCCAGCGTCAGTTCCCACGCCACCACCTACCGTATCCTGCTTACCGCTAAGGATGTGAAGAATCTGCAACAGTATGGACTCTTCGTCAATGGTTTCTTTGTCAACGTGAAGCAAGTAAACCTGTTAAGAAGGGTATATTCTGAGGATTAGCACTTATTTCTCCACCAGTATTCGGGCATCAACGGCAATGACATCGTTGTCATCAGCGAGCAGAGGGTTGATGTCCATTTCTTTTATCTCCGTCGCAAAGCGCAGGAGGGTGGAGAGACGTACGATGATTTCGGCATATTTTCGCTCGTTGATACCCTTTTGACCTCGCGTACCTTTTAGTATCTTATAGGCACGAAGGGAGTGAATCATGCTGTAGGCCTCCTCGTAAGAAAGGGGAGCCAGACCGGAAGAAACATCGCGCAGCACTTCGACGAAGATACCACCCAGTCCGCAAAGCACCACATGACCAAAGCGGGGTTCGTACTTCGCTCCAATAAACAACTCCGTACCCTTAATCATTTTCTGAACCATCACCGCCGTCGCATCCGGTATCTGCATCATGCGCTCGAATTCGGCACCAAGGACTTCCTTAGAACGGATATTCAATGCCACACCACCCACATCGCTCTTGTGTACAGGTCCTACAACCTTTGCCACCACAGGAAAGCCCACTTTCTCGGCAAAAGCAGTCAATTCGTCCTTTGAAGTAGAAACGAGTTCCGGAACCAAAGGGATGCCGGCACAAGATAGAATCTCGCGCACCAAGTCGGGCGACACGTAGCCACTTTCCTTAATGTCATTGATGACTCTATGCAGGCGAGATATATCGGTACCATAGAGTTCAACCTCAAAACGCGCCGGATCAGGTGTCTTCATGATCTGTGTGAGCGCCGTAGCCAGCGTTACCTCGTCACAGAAATTCACATGACCACGCTTCAGGAATTCCTGTACCTCAGGCCCTGCGGTACTCACGCTGGGCAGAATGGGGAAGATAGGTTTTTTGCACTCCTGAATCTTCTTATGCAGCACATCATAGACCTCGAAAAGTTTTACTAATCCTGGGGTTCCGAAGATTACCATGATAGCATCGATATCATCCATCCGTTCACAATAGTCGATGGCAATACCTAGATGCTCGGCAGTACCTGTAGCCAGAATATCGATAGGATTAGACACACTACTGCCAGGCAGTAGTTTCTCTTTCAGCTCCTCAGCCACAGCTCCACTCAGCGGTGGCACTTCCATACCACCTTTCGACAGGGCATCCGTCAGCATCACACCAGGGCCGCCAGCATGGGTAACAATCGCTATGCGAAGTCCTCCCTCCCTTCGGAGGGGCTGAGGAAGACTCAAGATACAACCCACGGTGGTGAGTTCTTCACGAGAGAAGCAACGCACGATGCCAGCCTTACGGAACAGAGCCTCAACAGCAGAGTCGCTCGAGGCGATAGCACCTGTATGACTGCTTGCCGCACGACTGCCAGCCTGCGAAGAACCAGCCTTGATAGCAGCGATACGACAGCCCTTTTTTATCAGCGACGTAGCATGATAAAGCAACTTATCAGGATCGGCAATATTTTCAATATACAACAGTTTTACCAAAGAGTCATGCTCGGCATCGAAATGTTCGTCCATATACTCCAGCACCGTCTCAATACCATTTTGCTTACCGTTACCAATACTCCAAACGCTATTAAACTGCAAGCCCTTGCTCACAGCACTCTCCAGAATGAATACTGCCGTAGCGCCAGAGCCGGAGATAAAGTCAACACCCTTGGGATTGAGATTAGGGATCGGTTTCGTAAAGACGGAATGATGCCAACGGGTAAGCAGACCGATACAGTTAGGACCTATCAGCGCACAACCATACTGATCACAGATATCTAATATACGCTGTTCCAACAAGGCTCCCCCATGCGTCTCCTCACTGAAACCTGCGGATATAATAATGAAAGCACGAACTTCCTTCTCCTTAGCCAACAATTCCACATAATCAGGACAATACTTGGCTGCAACCACCAGAATAGCCAGATCCGTAGGCGGCAGTTCACGAGCATCATGAAACGCCTTGATGCCCTGCACATCATCCTCTTTGGGATTTACCACACGCAGTGTACCATGATAGCCACCACTCAACAGATTACGCACCACAGCGCCACCAGGTTTATGCACATTGTTAGAACCGCCAATCACGACGATACTCTCAGGTTGGAGAAGTTGTTTGTTTATCATAGTTGTTTTGGTATTTTGTTGCAAAAATAATACAAATCAAGGAAAAGGCAAAAACTTTCAAACGCTTTTTTTGGTCGTACGCAAGAAATATTGTACTTTTGCACGACACAAACCTAAAAATATAGACATGATTTGGAATCCGAACAAAGAATGCATGAGTCGCGACGAGATGAGCGCGCTGCAAGGTAAGAGACTTCACAAAATTGTAGAGTACGTTTATCATAACGTACCCTTCTACCGCAATAAACTTCAAGAACTGGACATCCGCCCCGATGATATCCAGACCATCGAGGACATCACCAAGTTGCCCTTTACCACAAAGAAAGACTTGCGCGACAACTATCCTTTTGGACTGCAAGCAGCCCCACAGAGCGAGATTATCCGCGTACATGCATCAAGCGGTACCACAGGAAACCCCACGATTGTAGGTTATACCCGTAAGGATATCGGTGTATGGAGTGAGTGTATGGCACGCTGTCTGACGGCTTTCGGTGTTACCCGTGACGATATTTTCTCTGTGGCTTACGGCTACGGACTCTTCACTGGCGGTCTGGGAGCTCATTATGGCGTAGAGCATCTTGGAGCTTCTGTCATTCCCGCTGGTACAGGTAATACAGAGAAGCACCTGAAACTGATTCGCGACTTAGGTATCACAGGCCTGGCTTGTACCCCATCTTATGCGCTATATCTGGCCGAGACAATGGATAAGTTAGGCATCACGAAAGAGCAGATTAAACTAAAGGTTGGTGCCTTTGGTGCTGAGCCTTGGACTGAGCAGATGCGTCAAGAGATACAGGACCGTCTAGGATTGAAAGGCTATAACATCTACGGACTTAGTGAAGTAATGGGCCCTAGCGTGAGCTATGAATGTCAGATGCAGCACGGCTCACACATCAACGAGGATCATTTCTATCCTGAGATTATCAACCCCACCACACTGGAGCCACTGCCATTGGGACAAACGGGAGAACTGGTATTTACCACGCTGACCAAAGAAGGTATGCCTGTGATTCGCTATCGCACACGCGACCTCTGTTCTTTGCTGCCTGGCACCTGCGACTGCGGACGCACCAATGTACGCATGGGACGCATCGAGGGACGTTCAGACGACATGCTGATTATCCGTGGTATCAACGTATTCCCATCACAGGTAGAGAGCGTGGTACTGTCGCTGCCTGAGTTTGCACCGCATTATATGCTCATCGTAGATCGTGAGAAGAACCTCGACACGCTGTTAGTTCAGGTAGAGTTGCGTCAGGAGGTATTCACCTCTACATTCGATACTCCTGCTGCTGTCGATGCTCTTGAGAAGAAATTGGCAGCTAAGCTAAAGAGCGTGCTGAGCATTGCCGCTAAGGTACAGCTCAAGGCTCCCGGCACCATCCAGCGCTCGCAGGGTAAGAGTGCCCACGTGATAGATAACCGAAAACTATAAATAAACAATGAACAACAATTCACCTTATTTTAATCCTGAACGCGAAACCATGACACGCGAACAGATTGAGGCGTTCCAGCTAGAGCGACTCAAGGAGACTGTTCACCATTGCATGGGCAACGCGATTTACCAGAAAAAATTCAAGGAGGCAGGCATCACGCCCGATGACATCAAGACATTGGACGATGTAAGAAAGTTGCCTTTCACCACGAAGAATGACCTGCGCGAAAGCTATCCTTTCGGAATGGCCTGTGTTCCTCTAAAAGACTGTGTGCGCCTGCACTCATCAAGTGGTACTACGGGTAACCCTACCGTTATTCTTCATACGAAGAAAGACCTCGACGAATGGGCTAATCAAGTGGCTCGTAACCTATGGATGGTGGGACTGCGCCCTGACGACGTATTCCAAAACTCTAGTGGCTATGGTATGTTTACTGGTGGATTAGGCTTCCAATACGGCGCAGAGAAACTGGGTATGCTCACCGTTCCCGCTGCTGCAGGTAACTCTTTGCGACAGATTAAGTTCATCAAGGACTTCGGAACTACAGCCATACATGCTGTTCCCTCATACGTCACCCGTCTTTATGAGGTGATGCAGGAACAGGGTGTGGATCCTCGTCGTGATACGAAACTGAAGGTGCTGGCTATCGGTGCCGAGCCACATAGTGAGGAGCAGCGCAAACGCATCGAGGATATGATGGGTGTCAAGGCCTACAACTCGTTTGGTATGAGCGAGATGTGCGGCCCTGGTGTAGGCTTTGAGTGTAAGGAACAGAACGGTCTTCACTTCTGGGAGGACTACTATATCGTAGAGATTGTTGATCCAGAAACATTGGAGCCCGTACCCGACGGTGAGATTGGCGAGTTGGTACTCACCACACTGTGTCGTGAGGCAATGCCATTGCTGCGCTACCGCACCCGTGACCTGACCCGTGTATTGGGACGCACCTGCCCTTGCGGACGTAACCACGTACGTCTCGACCGTATGCGCGGTCGCTCTGACGATATGATGGTGCTCCGCGGCGTCAACATCTTCCCCATCCAGATAGAGAAGATTCTGATGCAGTTCAAGGAGCTGGGCAACAACTACCTGATCACCCTAACCACCGATGAGGACAACGACAACATGACCGTAGAAGTTGAGTTGGCAGATATGTTTACCGATGACTACGGTCGCCTGCAGCAGTTGAGCAAGGACATCACCCGTGCCCTGAAAGACGAGATTCTGCTCACGCCACGAGTCAAGCTCGTACCTCGCGGTACCCTGCCCGTCAGCGAAGGCAAGGCCGTCAGAGTCGTTGACAAGAGAAAAGTTTATCAATAAAAATCAATATTATGACAATTCATCAACTTTCCATTTTCATCGAGAACCGTTCAGGTACCCTGATCAAGGTTCTTGACGTACTGAAAGAGGCAAAGATTCAGATTATCGCCTCTACCATTGCCGATACGGCAGAGTATGGTATCTACCGCCTCATCTGTAGCGAGCCACTGCGCGCCTACGACGAGCTGAAGAAGGCTGGCGTTGCTGTCGCCCTGAGCGACGTGCTGGCACTGGAACTCGACGACGAACCCGGACGTGCTGCCGATGCCGTAAAGATTTTCAGTGATGCCGGTATCAGCATCGCCTACATGTACACCTTCCTGCTCCGCGGCAAGGGCATCCTCGTGTTCCGTACCGACAACCGTGAGAAGGCTCGTGAGGCCATCATCCTAAACAACCTGAAATTTATTGCAGAACAAGACCTGAGTAAATGGGTATAAACACAGCTAAATATATGCTGTCAGCGCTGCTGTTATTGGGCTCGCTGACAGCATTTTCTATTGGGCAGCCCCGCCGCCATCTACTGCCACGCAACATCATCAGTCAACGGGCGGCAAAGGCACAACGTGCTATTTCATATACAGGCGAGAAGCGCCAGCTGGTGGTGCTCGCCTCGTTCAGCGATTTGGACTTCCGACAGGAGGAGCCCATCCCGTTATGGGACTCCATTTTCAACATGCCAAACTTCACGGAAGAGCCCTACTACGGTTCCGTGCATGATTTTTTTCACGACCAGAGCTATGGTAAGTTCGACCTGCATTTCGATCTCCATGCCATCAAGGTTAACAACAAGTACGCCACCTATGGCAGTACGAAGACCGATGATGCCAATGCCGCACTGCTCATCCTTGCCTTAGCGGATTCGCTGAAAAACAAGGTAACCGACTGGGCGCCCTACGACTGGGACGAAGACGGCTACATAGACCAGATTCTCGTTATCTATGCCGGTATGGGTCAGAACGACGGCGGCGACCGCAATACCATCTGGCCTAATCAGGCCTCACTGACCATCTACGAGCATAAGCCCGTCACCGTGAGCAGTAACGGAAAGGATTTTATCATCGACAAATACGGCTGTATCCCAGAATATGGCAGAACGACATACGCCACTTTCGGCACCATCTGTCACGAGTTTGGCCATTGTCTCGGCTTGCCAGACATCTATTACGACAATTTATCCATTCTTGAGAACTGGGATATCATGGATCATGGTAATTACAGTAAGAACGGCTACTGTCCGCCATGCTACTCTGCCTTTGAGCGAAAACAACTGGGGTGGCTTGATATCCAGGAGCTCACCGATCCCACATCGGTGACACAGATGCCAGCTCTTAGCGATGAGCCCGTGGCTTACTTGATTCGCAACGACAACTACCCCAATGAATACTATATCTTGGAAAACCGCCAAAAGAAAGGTTGGGATCAGTCGTTACCAGGCAACGGTCTGCTTATCTTCCACATCGACTATGATGAGGAGCTATGGCACTTAGGTATTCCCAACGACTATAGAGACAATCACTACACCATTATCCCTGCCAACAACCTGAGCTATACGACCTTCTCCTACGGTTGGGCTTACCCCTACGGCAGCAAGGACTCGCTGACCAACAACTCTGCACCAGCTGCCACACTGCGCCATGCTGCGAAAGACGGCACCATGCTGATGTCGAAGCCCATCACGAATATCAAGGTAGATGATAACGGTCTCGTAGCCTTCGACTTTATGGGAGGCGAACTGGCGGGGCTTGCAAACACGCAACAGTCGACACTTAGCCGTCAGCCGTCAGCCATCTACGATCTTCGTGGACGCATCGTATCTGGTCAGCCCGCAACATCCGGCATCTATATCGTCCGCTATGCTGACGGAACAATCAGGAAAAAAACTAACGTCTGCCACTACTGAAACTTCTGCACTCCTGTCACTCCTTAGAAAGGAAATTACCTAATCCCTTGCTCAGGAAATCCAGGTATTGACTGATGTCCTCGTCGTAACCACGACTGCCGCTCAGCGGAAGCCCTGTCGATGGGTCTACGATAACATAGAAGGGCTGGGCATTCGCTCCGAACTTATGGCTCTGCAGGTAGCTCCACTTGGCACCTACCGTGCGGAGCTTTTTTGTTGCGCCCTGTTCATCGGTCACCTCAAGAGGTTCTGACAGCGGCGTCTTATCATCGACAAAGAGCGAGATGAGCACGAAGTCCTTGTTCAGTTTATCAGCCACCCGTGGATCAGTCCACACAGCAGCCTCCATCTTGCGACAGTTCACGCAGCCAAAGCCGGTGAAGTCAATCAACACGGGCTTACCCTGAGCCTTTGCCGCAGCCATTCCCTCCTCGTAAGTGCGATACTGCGGTTCTACGGTCTTTGTATTCAGATTAAAGTCCTGCGTATTGATAGGAGGAGCAAAAGCACTCACCGCCTTACAGGGAGCGCCCCAAAGGCCAGGCACCATATAGAGGGCAAATGCCAGCGACACCAGTCCGCCCATCACACACACCACGGGCATGGGTTTCTGCTCACCACCTTCCACATCGCTTTGGAACTTCAGCCAACCGCAGAGATAGGCTCCCAACAGCGCAAAGATGACAATCCACAGCGAGAGGAACACCTCACGATCAAGCAGATGCCAGCCGTAGGCCAAGTCGGCTACCGAGAAGAACTTCAGCGCGAAGGCCAGTTCCACAAAGCCCAGCACCACCTTGATGGTGTTCATCCACGAGCCCGACTTCGGTGCCTGTTTCAACCACGAGGGGAAGAGGGCAAACAGCGTGAACGGTAGCGCCAGTGCCACCGCAAAGCCTAGCATTCCCACTGCCGGTGCCAACCAGTTGCCGCTCGTCGTAGTCTCTACCAATAGCAGTCCGATGATGGGCGCCGTACACGAGAACGACACCAGCACCAGCGTGAAGGCCATGAGGAAGATAGAGAGGTGAGAGGTGAGAGGTGAGAGGCGAGAAGCGTTTGCTACCGCCTTAGTAGACAATTCGTCACTCTTCTGGTCAACCTTCGTGGCCCATGAATCGGGCAGCTTTATCTCAAACCATCCGAAGAACGACAGGGCAAACACCACCAACAGGAGGAAGAGGAACACATTGAACGCGGCATTCGTAGACATCGCATTCAGCGCATCGCTGCCAAAGACGGCCGTCACCAACAGTCCCAATGCCAGATAGATCACCACGATGCTCAGTCCATAAGTGAAGGCATCGCGGATGCCCTTGCTCTTATTATTCTTCGAGCGCTTCAGAAAGAAGCTCACCGTCATCGGAATGATAGGCCAGATACACGGCATACAGACGGCCAACAGTCCGCCCACGAAGCCCATCAGCAGCAGATACAGCAGCGACATATCACTCAGCGTCTCGCCGCCTCCCATTGCATTGAGCTCACTGATCACGGGCTCCCAGAGGTCAGTCTCCACCCCAGCCGTCACCATGGTATCCGCTACCATTGTATCCGCAGGAGCCGCTTCTTCCACCATCGAATCAAGGGGACAGGTTGCTTGATTCTTTCCTGAATCAAGAACCTGTCCCCTTGATTCGTTAGCCAATACTGCGGTGCCACTCTCTTTCAGTTCCACCTGCGTTGGCGGCATACAGCTCTCATCATTACAAGCCCCGTATTCCAGGTAGCAGTCTATCATGTAGTTTGGCTGCGTGAAGCGCACTTTTTGTATGAACGTGACGCTCTGCTCGAAGAAGCGCAGCTCCATGTCAAACATCTTATCGTATTGTTTGATCTCCTTTCCGCGATGCTGCAAAGTGCCCACCGTCTCCACGCCCTCCATCTTCACCGCGTTGAAGGTGGCCGAAATGGGTCCGTCGTTACCCAAGCCTGTAGAATAGACATGCCATCCGTTGTCTATCACGGCCTTGAATATCAGTTCGCCCTCGCCGCCGCTCATTTTCTTCACCTCTGATGTGAAATGCACGGGGTTCATCATCTGTGCCATAGCAACGCCCGTTGTTATGACCATCAGGAATACTACGATCAGTCTTTTCATTCTATTTTCTTTTTTTCTTTTACAAAGGAAGTGTATATACAAAGCGTGCACCAGGGTGGTAAGTGGTGTCGAGCCTTACGTCGCCCCCCAGTCGGCGGGCAATAGAGCGCGCCACGGTGAGTCCTATTCCCGTACCGTCGTAACTGCTGTCCAACTGTACAAACTCGTCGAAGATATGCTCTACCTCGTCTGCCGGAACGCCCACGCCCGTGTCTTCTATCACAAAGCGCATCTCTTTCTGCCCTTTCTCTACGCGCAGGGATACGCGTCCCTCGCTGGTAAACTTACGGGCATTATCGAGCAACAGTGTCAGTACGCGCGTGGCCTGACGCAGATTGGTATGTATCAGAGCCGACTCCACATCTTCCCCCATCTGCATTTCGAAGGTGATGTTTCTGGCCATCGCCATGCGTGCCTCCTCAGCCGCCTGCGAGGCTATCTGTGCTGCCGTCACCTCATCATTACTCTCTATCACCGTTCGGCTATTGGCTTCGCTCAGTTCCAGCATTTTGTTTACCAAGCTCGTCATGCGGTCGGTACTCTCTATGATGCGTGAGTTGATGTCTTTCTTCGTTGCATCATCCAGTGTGACGCCAGGATCGGTAACCACCTGCGTGAATCCCGAAAGGATATTCAGCGGTGTGCGTATCTCGTGCGAAATCTGTTGGATGAAGTTTGTCTTCATCTTCGATGACTCCTCAGCCCGTGCATTAGCCACCTTCAGCAGTTCATGCTCATGTCTTAACTTCTGGGCAGCCTTATGTCTGAAATACATGGTGAGCAGGAGTGCCACCAGCAGCACCACCGCCATTCCTATCAAGAAACGCGAACGATCCAACTGACTCTGCATCTTCAACTCATCCACCTTGTAAAGCGTGTTAAGCTCGTCCAACTGTATGCGCATCTCTCGGTTAAACACCGAGTCTTTTAGGTAATACAGCTCACGGAACGTCTTGGCAGCCTCGTCAGCCTCTCCCATCAGCATATAAGCCTCGCCACGATAAGCCGCAATGTCACCTCCCGCATTCAGGTCAAGCGCCTCCAGACTGTCGCAATACGCCAGTATCTGCTCCGCCTGCTCTGCGGCCAAGGCATAGCGCACGTGTACATAATATATACGATACTGCCCCAGCGGTGTGCCGCAAGCCTTCTGCAACGCCTCGGCAGCACGTATCTCCCGCTCTGCCTCTTCCAGTCGCTTCAACCCCGTCAGAGCCGATGCCTTATTGCAATGACAGGCAATATAGGTAGGATAGTGCATCTCTGGGAACGCCCCCTTGCGCTGCATACGCCTCTGTATGCTCTGCTCCCATTCACCAGCCACCTGCAGTTCCTCCTCGTAGCGATGACTCTCGTCCAACGTCTGGCAAAGGTAGTCATATACTGACGTGAGTACCTCCACCTGACTCTCCATATTCTTCAGTTGCTGGATACACTCACGAAACACCCCGATAGCCTGGTCATATTGCCCCATGCTCTCATATACCACGCCCATCAGCTGATAGGCAGCCGCCTTACCGAAACTGTCGTCGTTCTTCTGCGCATCCTCCAACATATTCTGAGCCTCGCGCAGAGCCGTCTGTATGCGCGAAGAATACATATAGACGCAGGCCTTACTGTCCCACGTATCATAGTAGTGGTTCCACTGGCGGTGCTTCTTAAACCACTCCATCTGATCCGTAGCCTCTTCCAACAGCAGGGAGTCGAGGGCGCAGTTTGTCAGCACGGCAATCTTACTCCACCTTGCCCTTCCCTCTTCCTCTACGTTTCGTTGCTCCTGTTCGTAGGCAATCCATTCATCCAGACAGTCAATTGCCGCCTGTGCATCATCCTCACCACTCAGCAGTTGCGACAGCTTCAAGTAAGCTGCCGACCGCTCCGTGCCTTTCAGCGTAGGAATAGCCTGGCGCAGGGAATCTATAGGTGAAGCCACCATCTGCAGGGAGAGGCAGCATAGGATTATGGTCAATTTAGCAATTTTCATTCCTTCTTTTTTATACCTTATTGAATTACAGGTTGCAAAGATACGAAATAACGAGGAAATACAAAAAGATTTAATAACAAAACTTAAAAACAAACATTTTTACGCAACTACATATAAATAATTTGGTGACTATCTCTTTATATACTACATTTGCAGTTCTAAAACTATTGTACATAAACCTTAACACAAAAAAAGTTCAGGGAAGTGCGATATATTTCCCTGAACCTGTCGTATAACGAATAGAGGTAAGCAAAGAAGATGAGCGATCTGACAGAAACAGCACTCATAGAGGCCGTCCGCAAAGGGCGGCGCGAGGGACAGACAGAGATGGTCGGTCGCTATGCGGAGCGCGTCTTCGCCATGATTGCAAGGCAAGTGCCTGACGTGATGGACGCTCAGGAATTGGCACAAGACACCTTCATGAGGGCTTTCAGTCACATCGACAGCTATGATGCCCGAAAGGCTTCGCTCTCCACCTGGCTCTGTCGCATCGCCTATCGCCTGACGCTCGACTTCCTGAAACGTCGCCGTCCACACATCGTCTCAATAGAGGATACGGAGGTTTGGCAGACAGACATCAGCGATCAGGAGTTAGAGGCAGCCCTCTCTACAGGACGCGAAGAGCGCATCCAGCAACTGGAACAACAGATTGACATGCTGCCCGATGACGAAAGGATGCTACTGACGCTCTACTACTTCGAAGACCATCCACTCACAGAGATAGCCTATATCACAGGTATCGACGCGAAAGCATTGGCGAATCGCCTTTGCAGGACAAGAAAGAAACTCTATGGGAAGTTGAAAGTTGAAAGTTAAAAGTTGAAAGTTTTAAAATGCAGAATAAAGATACAGACCTACGCGAAGCGCTGAAACGCAAATATGCGAACACGCCACAGCTGCCTGCCGACTTCATGGCAAACATGGAGAAACGGCTTCAGCCTCAGCCTGTCGCAAAGACCAGAAGGATCTGGCCTTGGGTGGCTGTAGCTGCTAGTCTTCTGATACTGGTAGGCGTTGGTCTGACAATCATACCTACTACAGAGAATCAAACTGCACCAGACGCGCTCATTGCTCAGCAAACAGAGAAAGCGCCACAAGCAGAGATGCCAACAACAAGCAGCGAGGAAAGCATCAGTCCGAAGCCAGCGGACTCACAGTCCGAAGCCGGCGGACTCACAGTCCGAAGCCAGCGGACTGAGCCTCAACAGCCTGATGTCCATCAGCAAGAAGTCACCCCAGCAGAGGAGAGTTCCGCTCTCGACATCGATCCCAACCTGCATTACGCATCGAACGAAACAAAGACGGACACCCTGCCCTATCAGAATCCAGCCCGAATGGATGAATTTATAACTAAGATGGCCGATTATCATCAGGTGAAAGAAGGCGAATTGAAGTGCTCCGCCCAGAACGACAGCAACATCGTTGGCGCCGTCTATGTCTTCCCTGATAAGAAAGAGATAGACCTCTTCAGTCGTCTGCTTCAGGCTGCCTGCTGGTATAGCGACGAGACGCCAGGCTATCTGTTGAGTTTCTCTCACCAGCAGTTCTTCTTCGAACTGAAGGATATGCGCCAGCAGTTGCACTACCGTTGGATTGCCGAGCGTGTAAATGGAAAGATTCTGCTCTACTGCACCCACGCACCATTGGGCACCAAAGAGTCGTCAACCTGTTATCAAGAATATCGCGATGAGCTCATGCATATAAAGAGTATTAACAACAAAACAAAGAAGATATGATGATGAAACGTATCGTAACCCTTAGCCTATTGGCAATTGCCTGCCTCACGATGCAGGCACAAACAACCTGGCATCAGGCAAAGCCTATGCAGACGCAAACGAAGAAGCAGGACGTTAAACAGAACGTCAAGTTCCTGGCAAAGTGCGACGCCTATTTCATGGCAGCTGTTCCTGAAGCAACCATTGATAAGAAAACCAAGAAAAAGACTGTTGTCTGGAAAGACACAGAAAACAACTCCTGGCACGAGAACATGGGCTTCGTCAAGAATGTCCCCACCATCGATAACCTTGAGAGCATCTTCCCCAATTTCACAAATCGTGAAGATTATACCTACCTTCCCGTTGTATGGCAATTGACAGAAGAGAACGACGAGACCGTGCTCCATTGCTATTTCCGTATGCCTGCCGACATCGTAACGAACCTATGGCTCTGTAGCGACGAGTGCGTCATCCTCGACAAGGAAACAGGCGTTATCTATCAGTCGCGTCGCACAAATCCCGATTGCTACGGTAAGGTGTTCAGCGTGAAGGAGAAAGAAGGCACCATCCTGGACTTCCAGATCTTCTTCCCCAAACTGCCTGAGACCACCAAGGAGATCTGCATCTATGGCGTACCCAACTGGTATATGCGAGGCATGGATGTAAGCCTCAGCACACAGACAGGCCACTTCTGGCAGGACTACAAGGGAATAGACTCCTACGACAAAGCGCCTAAGTTCCATGAGGCCCACCTCGTGAGCGAGGCAAAGGATTACGACAAGGACAACTACCAGTCGTGGGCTGTCTATAATGATGCACACCTCATCAAGCCTGTACCAGAGGGCACCTATGCTATGTGGTGTACACCTGAAGCCACCTATCTGGCTGAAGCCTGCGAGATGAACTGGATGCGCGAGTACTTTGGTCGTGGAGGCAACAATATCCTCGTTGACCAGCGAGGTCATCAGTATAAGTGCAAGGACGTGATTGGTTATCCTAACAACGATCTGTTCTGGGTAGAAGGATGTTCTGGCGACTACTTCGCTATCGTGATGGTCTTCGAGCCTATACCGATGGAGACAGAGACGATTACCTATATTGTTCCTGAGGGCGAGCCCTTCGCTATGTGGGGAGCCAACTGGAGCGGTTCTGTGCAGTCGTTCAGCGTCAAGGAGCTACGCGATAACCAGAAGCTCTTCGAGTATCATCCAAGAAAAATAGTGAAATAAGATAGTGTATAAAGTTTTAAGTTAACAACATGGAATCAGCATGGGGCGCAGCGATGCGGCTCATGCTGTTGCCAGATAGATAAGGGAAACGATACGAAGTATTATGAAATTTTAACGCTATCCTTTGCCATATTTTTGTCATTCAAACGTATATAGAAATAAAACCATAAATATTAACAATCATGAAGTCTATCATTCTAACCGCATTGCTTGCCCTCATCAGCATGACGGGCTTGGCACAGAAACAGGTCGTTTGGGAGAACCCATCAGCATTCATGGGATCATACAACGGCGAGTTTAAAATCACCAAAGCAGAGTTGAAGTCCAATGAGACCGTGCTTCACATCATTGCGAACTATCAGCCTCACAGTTGGATTCGCTTCGACAAGAACTCGTATCTGCAGACGCCCGATGGCAAGAGGTATGGCATCACAAGTGGCGCAAAGACCAACGAAGGAGAGGCCGACTACACGCTCGACTCACTCTTTTGGATGCCAGAAAGTGGAACAGCCAATCTGGCGCTCCACTTCAAGCCCGTACCCATGGACACGAAGCAGATGGATTTCTTGGAAAGCGAGGCTCCACAGGATTTCAAGTTCTGGAATATCTGCGATAGTAAGACAAAGGAGAAGCTGGAGCTTCCTACAGAATGGAAGAATGTGAAGTATGCGAAGGACGAGACCCTTCCCGCTGCCAAGATTAATAAAGGAATCGCTACCATCAAAGTGAAGATGCTGGGATACAAGCCGGCCATGAAACTGGAGTTTTATGTAGGTGGCCTTAAACCGCTAGGATCAACAGAGCGCATCGACAAGGTGTTCCCCTTTGCTGCCGACGGCACCGTGAAAATAGAAATTCCCATGTGGCTCACGCGTCAGGTGAATGTCGGCGTCAGGGGCTTGGATTATAGCGAAATCGTTATCGGCCCAGGTCAGGAGACCGATATCCTGATGAAGGTCTGCAACGACAACAAGCCGTTCGTTGCCTTCAAGGGCTATATGGCAAAGACCAATATGGACATGACTAAGGCAGAAGACACATTCAGGGTTTCATTTGACGACTTCAGCGTCTATCCGAAAGTCAAGGACTGCAAGACGAAGGAAGAACGCCTAAAATGCCTGCAGGATATCTTCGACCAGCGCGTGGCTACAGTCAAGAAGAGCAAGTTCACGACGGCTGCAAAAGACCTGATTTGCATGGCAGCAGAAGAAGACTACGTGAACTGGACGCGCGACTTCGCCTTCTATTATAGCCAATATTACATAGACAAAGACGGAAAGGTCATCATGTCGTACGAGAATCTCGAAGAGAAGATGCAACAAAACAAGGATCTATTGCCTCTTACTAAAGAAGAGCGTGCCTACACTTGGAAGTATCTCAACGAGACCGGCTCACCTTGTAGCGATGCCTTCTGGAACATTATTATAACTTATGACGAGCAAAGCAAGGAAAGGAATGCGTATAATGACGAGCTTAAGATGATTCAACATCTGTTGTCCAATGATGATGACAACTTGGTAGAAACGATAGTCAACAATAGAATGAAATACGAGGATTGCAAAAACGTCGTCCGTGAGTATCAGGCAGAGCAGAAACGCTTGGCCGAGGAACTGGCCAACAGGGAGAGCATATTCTTTAAGAAACTCGACGATGTAGCCCCTGAAAACATTCTGCAGACCATCCTTAATAAATATAAGGGTAAGGTGGTGCTCATCGACGTTTGGGCTACGTGGTGCGGTCCTTGCAAAGCTGGGCATCAAGTCATGAAACCCTGGAAGCAGGAGCTCAAAGGCAAGAATATCCAGTTCGTCTATATCACCTCGCCCACGTCGCCCCTCGCCACTTGGCAGGAGATGATCAAGGATATTGATGGTGATCACTACTACCTGACAAAGGAGCAGTACCAATACATCCTCAGCAAGTACGAGTCGCAAGGCATTCCCACTTACGCCATCTACGACGCCGAGGGCAATCAGACCTTTAAAACTATCGGTTTCTCTGGCCTCGACATCTTTAAGAACGAAGTTAATAAAGTGCTGAAATGAAACAGACTCTCATCACCATATTGCTTGCCCTCGTCGCATTGACGGGGCAGGCTAAAGACATTGTTTGGGAGAACCCCACCACTGAGTTTGGAAACGCTTACGGCGACGGATTCTTCAACCTCACGCTCGACGTGACGAAGGTAGAACTGAAAGCCGACGAAACGGTGGTATATATCACCGCACAAGAGCGTTCCGACTATCCCGACTTCACTTTCCAGTTTGCTGGCGATACTTATCTGAAAGCAGACAATCAGCGCTATCCGCTCGTAAAGGCCGACGGCATAGAGCTCAACAAGTTCGTGCAGACAGGTAAGGACAACAAGCGAGAGATGGCATTCCACTTCCCACCGCTGCCAAAGGGCACTAAATCGTTCGACTTCATCGAGGGCGACGGACAAAATGCTTTCCAAATCAAAGGCATCAAGCCCGTGGAGGAACGATGGAAACAACTGCTGCCCTCCTATTGGCGCGATGAGCAGGGCGACTGGAAGATGGCTTTTTTTGATGATTGCGCCATCTACGACTGTAAGTTCTGGACTTACAAGCAGCGCGAGGTAAACCCTAAGACGGGCGAGGCCAGGATGGTACTCAGCAATGGGAATGACGAGTTGAAGGTCGTGGTCGGCAAGGATAAAAAGGGGACGCGTACGATTCAGATTGGCAATCAGAAGGGCGCCTACACGATGATTACCAGTCGCTTTCTGCCCGACTACCCCACGAAGGACACCCGCACCGACTTCGTCAACAACGGATATAAGATGGATACGGTTACGGTGGTGGGATGGCTCAAGGATATGCCCGAGCACTACAAAAGCCTGAAGACCTTTGAGTTCGGCTACGAAAACGTCCTCACCGACGAGCA
>CAZIKA010000015.1:0-27417 GCA_964539705.1 uncultured Prevotella sp.
GAAAGCGTATGGTTTCCTTGTGCGGACGAGGGTTCGACTCCCTCCAGCTCCACTAACTTTAGTGACTATGAAAGCTAAAAGATTTGCTTTATTTGTTATCATGATGTTAGCTCTTGCAGGGTTGACATCTTGCGAAAAGGCCGTTTTGGATGAAGAAAGTACCAAAGCGGTCAAGGACTCCGAGAATACGACTCAGCAGGATGATGGCACAACCTCAAAGGTCACCCTTCTGTTACGGGTTGAAGTGACAAGGGCTGACGAGAACCCCATGCCTTGGAATACCCTTCAGTTTGAGGTTTTCAATAAGTCTGATAAGAGTGTGGCTCATATCGTTCAGAGTATCGATAATGACAGTTGCGGCACAGTCAGCGTTCAACTCACTCCTGGCACTTACAAGGTTGCTGTCTTGGCACATAGCTTGAGTGGGGAACCAAAGTTCTCAAGTCCTACAAAGGTCGCATTGTTTTCCAAAAACGACTGTTCCGATGTGTTCTATGCTTATAGCGTGATTCAGGTAGAAAACAAGGCTCAGGAAGTCGAATTGACGCTTCATAGGGCTACATCGCTGATCCGCTTTCATACCAAGGATGTGATACCAGAGAATGTGAAAAGTTTTATTCTTACATGTAGTGGAGGCAGTTCCATCCTTGATCTTGGAAATGGTTTGGGTGGAGCTAAAGATGAACAGATTATAAAGTTTAATGTGGTTGATTCAATGGTGGGAAAGCCATTGTCGGTTGATATTTATACTTTTAAACGGTCTGGTTATAATGAGGTGAACCTGACGGTAGCTGCCTATAAATCGGAATTAGGTGCTGATAGGGTCTCTCTATTAAAATCTAAGGATTACACAATCCCCATCAAGCACTCCGAGATTTCCGATTGCTCTACCTCTTTCTTTACTGATGGTGATGACAATACGGAGATAAATACGGGCGACGATAGTAATGATGACAAAGAGGGTGGCACCTCGTTTAAGGTCAAGGTAGATACAGCGTGGGTAGGTGTTAACTACTATAATTTATAAAAAACGTTTTTCCCTGATAAAGTGAAAAGATAAAATAAGGTAAAAAAGGTAAGAAGGTGTTTGACTTTCTTACTTTTTTTATTACCTTTGCGCCCAAATTGTCATTATAACGAATGAAAAAACTTACAATTGCCCTGATTTTGGCTGTTTTTATGCTGATAGGGCAAACAATGAATGCGCAGGAATCTCTGAACGTAAATGCTACGGAGGTGGTAGACAGTAGTGCTGCTGATGTCTCTGTGGAAGAGATGATTGGCGACGAGGATATGGCGGAACTGGCCGAGATGGCTGCCACGGAAATAGGGATGCACCAGCAGTTGAAGACGAAGTTCATCGAGGGTAATCCGCGTTTTATGTCGCTTGTGGCCTTTGCTTTGATTATCGGCTTGGCTTTGTGTATCGAACGTATTATCTATCTCACCCGTTCAGAAATCAATACCAAGAAACTCCTCTCCGATATCGAGAAGAAAATAGAAAGCGGTGATGTAGAGGGCGCCAAGACCCTTTGTCGCAATACGCGAGGACCCGTAGCCAGTATCTGCTATCAGGGACTGATGCATATCAACGAGCCTGCCGAGGATGTTGAGCGCAGCATCGTCAGCTATGGACAGGTGCTCATCTCGCGTTTAGAGCGAGGCTGCTCGTGGATTAAGCTATGCATCGCCATTGCTCCCTCATTGGGATTCCTGGGCACGGTGATTGGTATGGTGATGGCTTTCGACCAGATTCAGGCTGAGGGCGATATCGGTCCTACCATCGTGGCTGAGGGTATGAAGGTGGCCCTGATTACCACTATCTTCGGTATCATCGTGGCACTTATCCTGCAGGTGTTCTATAATTTCGTGAACTCCCGTATCGACCGTCTGACCACTCAGATGGAAGAGGGAGCCATCAATCTGATGGATATCTTTTCAAAAGTGAAAAATGATAAGTGATGGTTGACGTTCTGCTATATACGATTTATATCTTGCTGGTCCTGATTGTAGGACTGGTCGTGTGGTCTTTTGTCCACCAATACACCACTCATAACGACTAACGCTGATTCTTGATGTTTGCGAGGAGAGAAAGAAAGATGCCTGGTTTGAACACCACATCAACAGCCGACATATCGTTTATGCTGTTGATTTTCTTCCTCGTGACCTCTTCAATGGATACCGACTGGGGCTTGCCGCGCCAGTTGCCGCCACCTGAGAATCAGGAAAAGGAAGAGGAGTTGATTGTCAAACAGCGCAACGCCCTCTGTCTGAAACTCGATGCAGCGAATCTTCTTACTTGTAATGATGAGCCGCTAAAAGTTGAAGAACTGTCAAAACGCGTTGAGGAGTTTGTTGCCAACAGTACTGACGACCCCTCATTACCCGAGATGAGCGTGCGTGAGGTACATCTCTTGGGACGTTGTAAGGTGAGCGACCGTCACGTCATCATCGTCGAGGTTAGTCCTAAGGCTACCTACGATGCCTATTTCCAGATGCAGAATGCTGTGGTGGCAGGCTATAATCACCTGCGTGATGAGTTGGCACAGACGAAGTTCCACCATTCCTATGCTAAGTGCAATGCCGAGGAACGCGATGCTATTGCAATGGTATATCCCCAGCGAATCAGCGAGAGAAGCGAAGAAATGATGAGTGAGAAATGATAAGTTATGAAGAAAGGTGTGTTTCGCAGACAGCGCAAGCGTGAGATGCCAGGTTTGAATACAGCGGCTTTGCCAGACCTGATCTTCACCGTGTTGTTCTTTTTCATGATTGTCACCCACATGAGGGATGTTGAGCTGCAGGTACGCTACGATGTGCCGCAGGGTACAGAGGTTCAGAAACTCACTCATAAGTCTGCCGTCAGCACCATCTATGTGGGACGGGTGCCCAGCCAGCCAGCCGACAGCTTCTATATCCAACTCAATAATAAACTGGCAACGATGGCTGATATCAAGGCCTTTGTGGAAGAGGAGCGGGCACAGATGAACTCTGACGATCAGCCGCGTATGACCGTCTCTCTCAAGGCCGACCGCGACGTGCCTTTCAGCATGATTGCCGAGATCAAACAGATGCTCCAGCAGTCGTTCGCTCTGAAAGTCAACTACTCAGCTTCGAAAACAATTGTAGATAGATAATTAAGCATTAAGAATTAAGCATTATAATATGGCAAAAGAAAGACTTGACAGACTTGATAAGCAGATCCTGAAGCTTATCTCGGCAGACGCCCGAATCCCCTTCTTGGAGGTGGCACGTGTCTGTGACGTGAGTGGCGCAGCCATTCATCAGCGTATTCAGAAACTCACTAATATCGGTATCTTGAAAGGCTCTCAGTTCCTCATCGACCCAGAGAAGGTGGGTTATGAGACCTGCGCATTCATTGGGTTGAACCTCAAGAATCCAGAGGACTTCGACCGTGTGGTAGAGGAGTTAAAAAAGATTCCCGAGGTGACGGAATGTCATTATACCACGGGAAACTTCGATATGTTCATTAAGGTCTACGCACAGAATAATCATCATCTGCTCACCATGATCCACGACAAGCTACAGCCTCTTGGCTTGAGCAGTTCTCAGACGCTCATCTCGTTCCACTCTGCCTTCGAGCGTCAGTTGCCCGTGATGGACATGGTGGATCTTGATGACTAACGCTACTTTCTAACGTAGTCAACAAAAGCATAAGGATAGGCGTGACGGTCATCTACGGGATGGTCTTCACGCCATTCTTCTTGCCAGTCGGCAGCATATTCAGGGAAGAACGTGTCGGCCTTTTCCGGTGTGTCGTCAATCTCCGTCAGACAGAGACGGTCAGCCTTGTCCAGCAGGTTCGTATAAAGACTGGCACCGCCGATGATATACACCTCCTCGTCTGGTCGGCAGGTTCTGAGGAAATCATCCCAGCACGCGAAACACTCACTTCCGGGCAGTTCCTTTGTGCTCGTTGTCAGCACGCAGTTACGGCGATTGGGTAGGGCACCTTTTGGCAGACTCTCAAACGTCTTTCGTCCCATCACGATGGTATGCCCCGTTGTCAATGCCTTGAAACGCTTTAGGTCGTTGGGCAACCAGTATATCAACTTGTTTTCAAAGCCTATGGCGCGGTTCTTCGCCACTGCAGCAATCATGGATATCATACACTTACCTCCGCTTTGATGTGTGGATGAGGATCGTAGCCAATGAGCTCGAAGTCCTCGTACTTGAAGTCGAAGATGCTCTTCACGTCTGGGTTAATCTTCATCTTTGGAAGTGGTCTTGGCTCACGTGTCAACTGCAGACGGGCCTGTTCCAGATGGTTTAGGTAGAGGTGTGTGTCGCCTGTGGTATGGATAAACTCGCCTGGCTTCAAGCCGCACACCTGTGCCATCATCATGCAGAGTAGGGCATAGCTGGCGATGTTGAAGGGAACGCCTAGGAACGTGTCTGCACTACGCTGGTATAGCTGCAACGACAACTTCCCGTCAGCCACATAGAATTGGAATATCGTGTGACAGGGAGGCAGTGCCATCTTGTTCACCTCAGCCACGTTCCATGCCGACACAATCATACGTCTTGAGTTCGGGTTGTTCTTAATCTGGTCTACCACATATTTTATCTGGTCGATAGTTCCCCCGTCATAATCCGGCCACGAACGCCACTGGTGTCCGTAGACGGGCCCCAGCTCACCGTTCTCGTCGGCCCACTCGTCCCAGATGTGCACGTTGTTCTCTTGCAGGTATTTGATGTTCGTGCTACCTTTCAGAAACCATAGCAGCTCGTAGATGATACCCTTCAGGTAGAGCTTCTTCGTTGTCAGCAGAGGGAATCCCTCCTCCAGGTTATAGCGGCTCTGTGTGCCAAAGATACTCAGCGTGCCCGTACCCGTACGGTCGCCTTTCTGTGTCCCTTCTTTCAGGATGCGGTCAAGTATGTCTAAGTATTGTTTCATTTATGTTTTGTGGTTTTGTGTTGCAAAGGTACAAATAAGTGAGCACAATACAAAAGGAAAACAATACTTTTTTATCCAAGCATTCTCTTTACCATCTGCCACCAGGACCTCCCCCCATGCTATTACCGCCAGAGTAAGACGAGAGACTGACGCTGGAGCCACCACTGATACTACCATCAACAATACCGAGACCACCGAAATATGAGGTGCCATCACTGACACTAACACCTGATTGGAGCGTGGGTTGAGAAGCACCAGAGACTACCAGCCCAGAACCACCGCTTGATGGAGTCTTGAATGAGAAGGTGCTGGATCCAACAGTCAAGGCATACCACGTATTTGTACTCCATGAAGAGCTCTGGTAGCACGACTGCGAAAGACTAGACCCACTCTCAAGGCCACCGATAGAAACGATTGTTCCACCCTGCACGTAGAGTTTATAACCGCCCTCGGTGTTGGCATCAATGCCTACTTCTGGTGAGCCAGAGCAGATAGCGAAGATGGTACCGCCCTTGATGTAACAGTTGCCATTGGCATCAAGTCCGTCGTTATTCTTGCCTTGCGCATAGACATAGCCACCACTGATAGTCATCGTACTTTTCGAGTTAATAGCGTCATCATAGGCATAAGATGCCACTTCGCCGCCAGTAATGCTAAGCTCCTTCTTCGTTTCGATACCTTCACCATTGGTACCATTGGTGCGCACCCAGATTCTTCCACCGTTAATGGTGATATTTCCATCGGCCTTAACGCCTTTTGGTGAAGAAGTGTCGTTATTGCTCTTATATTGACCGCCAGTAGTGACAATATACACACTACCGCCATTGAAGACAGCCTCCATATCCACGCTGATACCCTTACCACCGGCACCAGTACTCTTTAGATAGAGTTCACCACCATTCACGGTCAGAATTGAGTCAGTCTTGATACCTGCTGAAGCCTGAGCCTTACGCTCTTCGCTGTCGTAGGTACCGCCACCAGTCGTCAGTATCGTGGTGCGTCCTCCGTTTACTATGATATGACTTTCGCTGTTGATACCCTTAGCGGCCGTTGCCGACACCTCGATGTTAATGATGCCACCATTGATGAATACGCCATCATTCGCCTTGACACCATGATTAGCAGAAGAACTCACATAGATATTATTACTCTTGTTAAAGACGATATAGTCAGCAGAATGGATACCATTGTTCGTTTTGCCTGCAACACTTAATGAGCCCTCGCCATTGAAAAGTAGTTTGCCCTTACAGTAGAGTGCACCTTTATGACTGCCACCAGCACCATCAGCCAGCGTGTTTGATGTGCCATCTTCCAGTATGACGAAAGCCCGTTTACTGCTCAGCAAGTTGAGCGCAGCAGAATCTGGATTGGTGATGTTGACGCCATTAAGCTTTACAGCATACTTCTTGTCGCCCAACACAGTAAAAGAACCATTGGAGGTCGTACCGCTCAATACATAGCACACCTTCTTGACGGAGGCATGATTGGCTACAATATGACCATTGACAGCTGTTACTTCCACTCCGTTTTCTGTCTTACTCTTAGGATTCGACAGGTCAATACTCACCTCTGTTGTGAAATCGCTGCAAGAGAACACATCCTCTTCGTCAGGATAATACTCACTGGCTGTCGTTTGGGGTTCTGCCGATGTCTTATCTATAACAATGTCGAACGAAACCAGTTCACCTGTAGTAGAAGAACTACCATTTGACATACTGGTATTAGTATTGTCCCATCCTCTGAAATTGTTGTAGAGAGACGCGTACGGATCATCTTGAGTGCAGCAAGTCAACATGGTGACAGAAATTGCAAGCATTGAATAAATTGAAAACTTTTTCATTTCCTAGTCGTTTTAGTATTTTTGTTTTGTTTATGATTGCAAAAGTATGCCTTCTACTTTTTTCAACAAAAAAGAATCAGCGAATGCCATAAAACCTTAAGTAAAAAGCAAAAGAACGAATAATAAAAGTGATAAAATGGCATTTTCTGAATAATAATAAGTATCTTTGCCGCTGATTTAAATAATTCACGATATGCAACAGGAAAAGAGGGCAATAGTCATCGGGGCATCGTCAGGCATAGGTCTTGAGGTGGCAAAGAGACTTATTGATGAGGGTTGGAGGATTGGTGTCGCTGCCAGAAGAGTGGAACTGATGCAAGGTATTGGTGCTGTGGCTGTAGAAAAGATTGATGTAACAGCAGAAGATGCTACTGAAGCTTTACAAAGATTGATTAGCAAGGTGGGTGGTATGGATCTGTTTTTCTATGCATCCGGAATAGGCAAACAGAACCGTGAGTTGCAGGAAGATATTGAACTGGCAACGCTTCAGACCAACGGCGTAGGCTTTACACGTATGATAGGCGAGGCGTATAGGTATTTTGCAGAACAGGGACATGGGCATGTTGCAGCTATCACATCAATTGCAGGCACGAAAGGACTGGGACCTGCACCGTCTTATTCAGCTACCAAAGCCATGCAGAACGTCTATCTGCAGGCGTTGGAACAACAGACTAACAGTCGTGGGTTAAACATTCGGTTTACTGATATCCGTCCAGGATTCGTTGATACAGCGCTGCTAAATGGTGATTTCCATTATCCCATGATGCTGAAACCTGAGAAAGTGGCAAGGGAGATTGTTTATGCTATCAACCATCAGCAGCATATTCGTGTTATAGACTGGCGTTATCGTATTCTGACAGCTGTGTGGCGTAGGATTCCTCGTTTCCTCTGGCGCCGATTCAGATTGTAATTCATAAATAGTTCTTACAATGATTGGAAAAACTTCTTTAGTGCCTCTTTTCCTGTCGATGTTGACAGGAACGGCTGTTGCACGTGAATATAATATGGTGACATATGGCGCTAAGGCAGATACCACTGTGCTCAGCACGAAAGCGTTGCAACAGGCTATTGACGATTGCTCGAAAGCAGGAGGTGGCAGGGTGATAGTACCTACGGGCAACTATAAGATAGGCTCTGTCGTCTTGAAGTCGAATGTGCATCTCTATCTAGAGCAGGGAGCTACACTCTATGGCAGTACCGATCTGAAGGACTATCTCCCTATGAAGTCTGATTATGTATCGCTGCGCACACAGACCTCTACCATTCAGTTGATATATGCTGATAAAGTTAAGAATGTGGTGATTGATGGCTATGGCACCATCGACGGACGAGGTCGTGCTTTCAAGAAGCTCTCTTGGAATGATGAGGGTATCACCCGTCCGCATCTGATTCGCTTCATACAGAGCGAGGATATTACGGTGAAGGATATCACCCTGAAGAATGCGGGATGTTGGATGCAGCACTACCTGGCTTGCGATCGCGTGAGGATTGAGGATATCAAGGTTTTCAACCGAAATAATTACAATAATGATGCGTTGGATATTGATGGGTGTCAGGGAGTTATTGTAAAAGGAGTGGTGGCTGATTCCGATGATGACGGCATTACTTTGAAGTCCACCTCGCCCCGTCTCTGTGAAAATATCCGCATCTCAGACTGCGTGATATCGAGTCATTGTAATGCCGTGAAACTGGGTACTGAGACGAATGGCGGTTTCCGAAATATCAGCATCAGCGGTATCGTGGTGAAGCCCAGCAGCGACCAGTCGAGCCAGTTCTTTGGTGCGCCGTCGAAGAAAGGTACATCGGCCCTCTCACTTGAAATCGTAGATGGCGGCGTGATGGAGAACGTCAGCGCAGCGGACTTCACCGTTGAAGGCACTGAGTCACCTATCTTTATTCGTTTAGGTAATCGTGGAAGAGGCTATCAATTAAAGAAAACAGCCAAAGGACTAAGCGGTAAGGGGAACGACGATATGATAACCGAACTGATTCCGATGGATCATGTGGGCACGATTGACGGTATCCGCATCCACCATTTCCAAGTGAGGAATGCAGGGCCTGTGGGTTGCTCGATAACGGGTTTGGCTGGTCATCCTGTACGCAATGTCTGGCTTTCGGACATCTCCATTCATCAGCAAGGAGGCGTGAAGGACAGCGACTTGCAGGCTATTCGTGACTCTCTTTGCAATGAGAAAGAGAAGTCCTATCCTGAAGCTACGATGTGGGGCAACCTGCCTGCCAAGGGATTTTATCTAAGACACACACGCAACATCCACTTTGAGAATGTCACGATTCAGACTTCCGTACCCGATGCGCGTCCTGACTATGTACGCATCGATACAGAGGGTTGGGGCGACCAAGGCGATGGCACCTACAGGAATCCCGTGCTGAATGTCGACTTCTCTGACCCTGACGTGATCCGCGTAGGCAATAAGTATTATATGGTGGCATCCGATTTCCATTTCCTGGGTATGCAGGTTTTGGAAAGCGAAGATATGGTGAACTGGCTCTATATCAGTCAGATATACAACCGATTCGATGAACCTGGCTGGGATAGCAACCAGCATTATGCTGGTGGTTCATGGGCACCAGCCATCCGTTATCATAACGGTCTCTTCTATGTCTTTTTCTGTACGCCAGAGGAAGGTCTCTACATGAGCACGGCAAAGGATCCTCATGGGCCATGGGCACCTTTGCATCTGGTAAAACGCATAGAAAAGTGGGAAGACCCTTGTCCTTTCTGGGATGAGGACGGACAGGCCTATCTGGGGCGTAGCAAACATGGTGCAGGGCCTATCATCGTACATCAAATGTCGGCTGACGGCAAACAACTCTTGGATGATGGCGTGACGGTATATGAGGGCCCTGTGGCCGAAGGTACGAAGTTCCTGAAGCGAAATGGTTGGTATTACCTCGTCATTCCTGAAGGTGGCGTGGGACAAGGTTGGCAAACGGTATTGCGCGCAAAGAATATCTATGGACCCTACGAGCGCAAGATTGTACTCGAGAAGGGCTCTACGAAGATAAACGGTCCTCATCAGGGCGCTTTGGTTGATACGCCCGATGGCAACTGGTGGTTCTACCACTTCCAAGAGACGCCTGTATTGGGTCGTGTAGTCCATCTGCAACCCGTTCGTTGGCAGGACGACTGGCCTTTGATGGGTGTAGATTATGATGGTAACGGCGTGGGAGAACCTGTGATGGAATGGCAGAAACCCATAACAGGGACAAGGAGTAAGGAGCATGGGGCAAGAGGTTACCAATATGTCTCGGATGATTTCATTGATGATTTCAACGGTGAAAACTATCTTCTTGCCCCATGCCCCTCGCCCCTTGCCCCTCTAAATCCCGTCTGGCAATGGAACCATAATCCCGTGGATACACATTGGAGTCTGAAGGAGAAGAAAGGATGGCTCACGCTGAAAGCCCTGTCTGCCGATAGTCTGAAACTCTGCAGGAATATGCTGACGCAGAAGGTGGTGGGTTATCTGAGTGAAAGCACTACGCTGCTCACAGCATCAGGCAACTGCTATGCAGGTCTTTTCTGTTCAGGCAAGACATTTCGAGGTATCGGCTTGTGCAAGGATGGCATCTTCGTGGAGGCTCAGGGCAAACGGGAAATCGTTGTCAAAGGTAAGTTCGAGAAACTCTGGGTACGCGTCAATAATAACTGCATTGAGAATAAACACCAGTTCTCATACAGTACGGACGGCATCCTCTTTATAAATGTCAAAGATGCCTTCCCCATGCGCTCAGGCTATTGGAAAGGCATCCGTGTGGGTCTTTTCTGCTACGGAAAGAGCGGAAAAGCATCGTTCGACAACTTTACTCAGAAGGTGCTACAATAGGAGTTAAGACAGGCTCATAGTCCTGAGGCACGTGGGTTGTCTTGATACGCCACTCCTTCGGATATAGGTTATTGGCACGATTACCAATGTTCTTTGCCAATCCAAGAGGTTGTCCCATGAAGCATACATTCACAATTCCACGAGGTATATCAGGCGGAAGGACAAGGGCTTCATGGCGCAGATAAGCCAGAGCCTGCGCATAAGTCAGCTCCACATGAGGACCATCTGCATGCAAAGGACTCTCTTCCATAAGAGTTAGCTTCTGTCCGCTCCGAGCGGACTTCCCGTCCGCCCCCTTCGGACTTCCCGTCCGCTCCAAGTGGACTGCCTGCAAACTGCCTTTTTGTAAGACGCACATAAAGAGTCCTTCGCTGCGAGTAACGCCAGGAATAAAGCGATAGACGGGCTCATTGAAACCTTCAAGCAAGGAACCGGTGATGTTCCACTCGGGTTTCGTCTCTACAGGCACCACCTTGGCACCCAGTTCTTCTATCATCCAACGGACGTTCTCTTCATTCTCCTTCGTATTAAACGTACACGTACTGTAAATCAAGATGCCGCCTTCATTGAGGCACTCCCACGCATCGCTGACAATCTCACGCTGCAACTGCCAACATTTCTCTACGTTCTGTGGGCTCCATTCCTTGATGGTAGCCTCGTCCTTGCGAAACATACCCTCACCAGAACAAGGTACGTCGCAGAGAATGAGGTCGAACATCATTTTCGACTTACGATAGTCGCGGGGGTAGAGATTGGTGACGAAATGATTGTCGTAGCCCCACTTTGTGACGTTCTCCAACAGGATGCTGGCACGTTTCTGCATGGGTTCATTGCTATAGAGCACGCAATCCTCTGGCAGGGCGGCACGCAAGAGGGTGGACTTGCCACCTGGGGCAGCACAGAGGTCAAGTGCGAAGAGGGGTGAGAGGTTCTGTTTTAGCACTTCGTCGAGAAACATGGAGGCGGCCTCCTGCACATAATAGCAACCGGCATGAAAAAGCGGGTCGAAGGTGAAGTTGGGTCTGGTGGGCAGGTAGTAGCCGTTACGACACCAGTCTATCTTCTCTCCATTTTCCACTCTCCATTTTCCACTCTTACGAGGATTCAGGCGGATGCTCACGGGTGTGTCTTCTTCGAACGATTGCAGATAGCGCTCGAAACGCGCAGCCCCCATCACTTCACGCGTGGTGCGTGTAAATTCTTCTGGTAATTGCATAATTGCGTGCAAAGTTACGTAATTTTTTTGTAATTCAACAGACTTTTTGTAATTTTGCGGTCAATATGAAGAAACTGAAACTATTATTACTATTCGTTCTGTTCGGCACGATGATGATATATGCTGCCGATGTGAAGACCAACGGCAATAGCGTGACGATTCATCCTGACGATGGACAGGCGAAAACGGTTTGCCTGGAAGTGATGGGCGACCGTATCATCCGTGTGAGAGCCACCTCTAAGGAGGTACTGCCCGAGAAACCTGCCTCGTTGATGATTGTGCCTCAGAAAGCCCCTGCAAAGGGCAGCTACACCATCACCGAGGAGGGCGAGAACATCGTTGTGAAGACAACGGGGGTAAAGGCTGTGGTGAGGAAATCGAATGGCAGGGTGACGTTCTTTGACGCAAAGGGTAAGGCGATGCTGAAAGAGGCCAAAGGGGGGAAGGCCTTTTGGGACTTTACCGTGCCAGAGCGCGAACTGGGCATGAAGAATGGGGCTGCCGTAGAGGAACAGGCCAAACACGGCCTTTCGTGGCGTATGCTCTTCGACAGTCCTGATAACGAGGCGTTATATGGATTAGGACAGCATCAGAGTGAGCAGTTTAACATGAAGGGCAAGAACGAGGACCTGTTTCAGTATAACACGAAGGTGAGCATCCCCTTTGTGGTTTCCAACAGGAACTACGGACTGCTATGGGACAGCTACAGCTACTGCCGCTTTGGTAACCCGGAGGAGTATCAGCAGTTGGGTGGCGTCTTCAAACTCTATGACAAACAGGGTAGGGAGGGCAGCCTTACAGGAACCTATACGGATCGTAGCGGTAAGACGCTGGTGCGTAGCGAGGATTCCATTTATTATGAGTTCGACTGTCCTGCCACCTCGGAGATTTCCAATCGCACGGAGCAGGGGGGTATCAAGAACCTGCCTAAGGGCTTCCGACTGAATGGCGCAACGGTAGTTTATGAGGGATTTATCGAAGCTCCTGCCGACAAGCAGTATCTCTTCATGCTCTATTACGCGGGCTATATAAAGGTCTATATAGACGGTAAAGAAATGGTAGAGGAACGATGGAGAACGGCTTGGAATCCAAATACATACAGGTTCTCAAAGACAATGAGAAAAGGTAGGCGGATGCAGTTGCGTATAGAGTGGCAACCCGATGGTGATGTGTCGTATTGTGGACTGCGGGTGGCAAAGCTAAATAAGGATCAACGGAAGTTGTCGGTATGGTGTGAGATGGCTCAGGATATGGACTATTATTTCATCGCAGGCGAGAACCTCGACGAGGTTATCTCGGGCTATCGCACGCTGACAGGCAAGGCGTCGCTCTATCCCAAATGGAGTCTTGGCTTTTGGCAGAGCAGGGAACGCTATAAGACACAGGAGGAACTGGTATCGACGCTCGCGGGGTTCCGCCGTCGCCATATCCCCATCGACAATATCGTGCAGGACTGGAACTACTGGCCTGAGGATCAATGGGGCAGTCATGAGTTCGAGGCGTCGCGCTATCCCGATCCGCAGCAGATGCTCGACTCCGTACACCAGATGCACGGGCGCTTCATGATTAGCGTATGGCCTAAGTTCTACGTCAATACCGATAACTATCAGGAGCTGAACGACAAGGGGTGGATGTACACGCAGTCGCCTACCGATGAAATCCGCGATTGGGTGGGGCGTGGCTATAAGAATGGCTTCTATGATGCCTATGACGAGGGCGCCCGCAAGATGTTCTGGCGACAGATGGACGAGAAGCTCTATACAGGATTATCCAAGAAATCTCTCACCTCTCGCCCCTCATCCCTTACCTCTATGGTTGATGCCTGGTGGATGGATGCCTCGGAGCCTAATGTGCGCGACTGTACGCCGATGTGGTATCGCAAGGCTCTTTGCGGTCCTACGGCATTAGGCACATCGACGGAATACTTCAATGCCTATTCGCTGGTTAATGCCGACGCTATCTATAACGGACAGCGCGACACTTGGAGGAATTCAAAGATTAAGGAATTGAAAAATGTTAGTGAGCCTCGCGTGTTCCTGTTGACACGTAGCGGCTTTGCGGGCCTGCAACGCTATTCTACGGCAACGTGGAGCGGCGACATCGGCACCCGTTGGGAGGATATGCGTGCACAGATGACGGCAGGTCTGAGCTATTCGCTCTCAGGCATACCTTTCTGGGGAATGGATCAGGGCGGCTTCTGCGTGGAGAACCGCTACGTACGGGCTCAGCAGCTCTTCGACCGCACAGGACAGGAGAACGAGGACTTGAAGGAATGGCGTGAGCTGCAATGTCGCTGGAACCAGTTTGGAGCCTTTATCCCCCTGTTCCGCAGTCATGGGCAATGGCCTCTGCGCGAGATATGGAACATAGCACCAGATCATCATCCTGCCTACAAGTCGTTTGTCTATTACGACCAGTTGCGCTATCAGCTGATGCCCTATCTCTATTCGCTGGCGGGTTGGGCTCACTTCAAGGACTACACCCTGATGCGTGCCCTCGTGATGGACTTCAATGGTGATAAGGAAGTGGTGAATATCGGCAACCAATGGATGCTGGGACCTGCGTTGATGGCTTGTCCCGTAGGCTATTACAAGGCTCGCAACCGAAGTGTTTACTTCCCCAAGCAATGTGGGTGGTACGACCTCTATACGGGTGCGTATGTGGAAGGAGGACGAAGACTCGTGGTTGATGCGCCTTACGAGCGTATCCCTGTCTTTGTGCGCGAGGGTGCCATCATCCCCTTCGGTCCGCAGATGGAGTGGAGCGATGAGAAGCAGGCCGAACTCATCAACCTTTATGTCTATGCAGGCAAGAACGGCACGTTCCAGCTCTACGAGGACGAGGGAACGAACTATAACTACGAGCGCGGCAAGTATGCCACTATCGATATCAGCTACGATGATGCTACTCGTACCGTTTCCTTCTCTGCCCGCAAGGGACAGTTCCCCGGTATGCTGAAACAGCGTAGGTTCAACATCGTTCTGATATCGAAAGACGCGCCTCAGCCTCTTAACCTCGACAATCCCGCAGGTAAGATGGTGCAGTATCAAGGTAAGGCCGTGAGTGTAACCCTATAAAACAAACTAAGATGAGAAAGCTACTCGTGATACTCGTTGTTCTGACAAGTCTGCAGACGTGGGCTCAGGACGAAGCCTTTGAGACGGCGCAACAATGCGTGGCAAATATGCGATTGGGATGGAACCTGGGCAATACGCTCGAAAGCAATTCTGGCGATACGTTGAATATGTGGATAGAACGATGGAGCGACCGCACCCCCAAAGCCTACGAGACGGCATGGGGACAGCCCGTTACCAAGCCCGCTCTTATCAAGATGCTGAAAGAGGCAGGCTTCAATGCCATTCGTGTGCCCGTGACCTGGTATCCCCATATGGAGGCGAAGTTCCAACTGACAGGCAACGCTTGGTATCCCTCACGCGACGATATCGGTACGAAGATTAACAAGACCTGGATGAAGCGTGTGCGTGAGGTCGTGGACTACGTCATCTCTCAGGATATGTATTGCATTCTCAATGTCCATCACGATACAGGAGCTTCCAGTACAGCCTGGATCATTGCCGATGAGGCAAACTACGCCCAGCAGCATGAGCGTTTCGAGGCTGTGTGGCAACAGATTGCCGAGGAGTTTAAGGACTATGATCATCATCTGCTCTTCGAGGGCTATAACGAGATGCTCGACGTGAAGCGCTCTTGGTGCTTCGCATCGTTTAATACCGAAGGGAAATACGATGCAGCGATAGCTTCCTCTGCCTATAATGCCATCAATGCCTATGCCCAGAGTTTCGTTGATGTGGTAAGGGCAACAGGAGGTAATAATGCCCAGCGCAATCTGATTGTGAGTACCTATGGTGCTTGCTGTGGTGAAGGCTCGTGGAACAGCCATCTGCAAGACCCGCTGAAAAAGATGCTGTTGCCAAGTGATTCTGCGAGCGAAGGGCATCTGCTCTTCGAGGTTCATTGTTATCCCGATATCTCGAACCTCTCAAATGCCAAGAGTCAATGGCGTAGCACGCTCAGTAACCTGAAGACTTATTTGATGAAGAAAGGCGCACCAGTCATTATAGGCGAGTGGGGTACAGGAGGCGACAACGACTATACCGAACGTCGTGAAAACCTCTTGGCTTTCTCGCGCTATCTTGTGGAGCAGTCGAAAGCCAACGGTATAGCCACATTTCATTGGATGGGACTATCTGATGGTGTTTCGCGGAGTGTGCCAGAGTTTAATCAGGCAGACCGTTTGGAGGCTATCGTCAAGGGCTATTATGGTGAGGATGGCTATGTTAATGCCGTATGTCCTCCTACGTTCCATTCTTCTGACGACTCTGCCGTCTATACCCTCAGTGGAATGCAAAAAGCAGTTCTCCGTCAGTCTTCTGGCGTTAGCATCCAGAACGGCAGAAAATTTCTTCAAAATAAGTAGTGCTGACATTGATGCCGTATTAATTGTTTCGTATGTTTTTGTATATGTAGCAGAGTGGGGGCTTCGGACGATAAAACATTGTTTATATTGAGGAGTTTATGTATTTTTGCAGGTGTAAAACCTAAATATCACCAAAAACTTAAAGCATAAATGAAAAAATTGTTTATTCTGAGTTGCCTCACAATGGCTATCACGTCTGCTAATGCGCAGACATCACAAATGACCGGCAAAGAGTGGGATGATCCCTTGACGACGAGTGTAAACCGTGAGACGGCTCACACCTTAGCTATTCCTGTAACATCTGATGCAGATGTTGCACAGAACGACATGACGCGTTCACCCTACTATCAGTCGCTTAACGGCGTATGGAAGTTTAAATGGGTGGGAGCGCCCACCAGCGCCAAGGACGAATGGTGCGTGAAAGACTATAATGATGCCTCGTGGGTGGATATCGATGTGCCCAGCAGTTGGCAGGTGTGGGGAGTGAATCACGGTAAGTCGTGGGATAAGCCGCTATACGTCAACTGGGTGTGGTATCCCTTCTCGTACAACTCATCGACGTTCTCGGTGATGGCTGACCGTCCTTCATACTATACCTATAATAACTCGATGCCCAACCCCGTGGGTACTTACCGCCGTACCTTTACGATTCCTGCTGACTGGCAAGGACGCGACGTTTACGCGCGCTTCAATAGCGTGGGACACGGATATTATCTTTGGGTCAACGGACAGCGCGTAGGTTATTCCGAGGACTCCTACCTGCCGTCTGAGTTCAAGATTACCGACTATCTCGTGGAAGGCGAGAACACCATCGCCTTGCAGGTGTACCGCTTCACCAGCGGCTCGTTCTTAGAGAGTCAGGACTATTGGCGCCTGACGGGTATTCATCGCGGTTGTTTCCTCTGGTCAGCTCCGCAGACGCAGATTCGCGACTATTTCTTCACTACCGACTTGGATGCCAGCTATGTCAATGCGAAGGCTAACGTGAAAGTGGCGCTGACAGGCGAGAGTGAAGGTCTGACTGTGGAGGCGAAGATTATGGACGGTAGCACAACGATAGCACAAGAAACGGTACCCGCCCAGTCGGATTTGAGTATTGATTTCGACGTGACAGCTCCTAAGTTGTGGAGTGCTGAGACTCCTAATCTCTATGACCTCGTACTGACGTTGAAGAACGGCGAGGGTAAGGTGATAGATATCCGTGGCTCGAAGGTGGGCTTCCGTGAGGTGACTATTGCCAGCAACGGCTCGTTGCTTATCAACGGTAAGCGTATGATATTTCATGGTGTGAACCGTCATGACTTCTCGCCTGTCAACGGACGTGCTATCACCCCAGAAGAGATAGAGCAGGACCTCCTGTGCATGAAGCGACTGAACATCAACGCCATTCGCACCTCTCACTATCCCAATGATCCCGTGTTCTATGACCTCTGTGATAAATACGGCATGTATGTGTTGGCTGAGGCGAATGTGGAGTGCCACAGCAACAGAGATCTGTCGTCAAATTCAAAGTTCAAGAATGCGATGGTGGAACGTTCACAGAACCACGTGCGCTGGATGCGTAACCATCCCTGTATCTTCATGTGGTCGTTTGGCAACGAGAGTGGTAACGGCAATAACTTTGCAGCTGTACAGACAGCCATCAAGGAATTGGATAAAACCCGTCCCACGCATTATGAGGGTGCCAGCGACTATGCTGATGTGAGCTCGTCAATGTATGCCAGCTACGAGACAATCAGCTACATAGGCTCATCACGTCAGAACGAGACGAATCCAAAGCCCCATATCCAATGTGAGAACTCGCACTCGATGGGTAACTCGATGGGTAACGTCCGTGAGATGTTCGATGCCTATGAAAAGTATCCCTGTCTGACGGGTGAGTTTATCTGGGACTTCAAGGATCAGGGCTTGCTGACGAAGAGCAGCACTGGCAAGGAATACTGGGCTTATGGAGGTGACTTTGGTGATAATCCCAACGATGGTAACTTCTGTATCAACGGACTGGTACATCCCGACTGGACGTGGACGGCAAAGTGCTACAATACCAAGAAAATCTATCAGCCTTTGGAGTTTGCTGCTGTCAGTGGAAAGGATAATGTCTTCCGCATCAAGAATAAGCTGGCTTTCCTGTCGAGCAATACCTATGACGTGAGCTACAGCGTGATGGATGAAGAGGGGAATGTCCTTGGAAGTGGTGCTATCTCTGACGATGTAGCTGCTGGTAAGACAAAGGATATCACCATCGACAATCTTACTTCTTACCTCTCACCCCTCACCTCTGATAAAGAGGCCTTTATCTATTTCTGTGCCAAGCAGCGCGAGAAGACTGCGTGGGCTGAGGCTGGTTATGTGGTAGCAGAAGAAAAGTTGCCTGTGAAGACGGCTACCAAGCCCATGAAGAACCTCGATTTCGCCAGCGCAGAAGCATTGACGGTAGAAGAGACAAGTTCTGCTGTTAATGTCAGCGGTGCCAACTTCACGGTTTCTTTCAATAAGAACAAGGGTACACTCAGCGGTTATACCCTCGACGGGGTAAAGATGATGAGTAAGATGTTGCAACTCAATGCCTTCCGCCTGCCTACCGATAACGATGGTAGCAAGAAAGGCACATGGGACAGCATGGGACTTCCCAAACTCAGCACCACAGGCAAGGGTTCGGCAACAACTGTCACGAAGGCAGCGGATAACAAGACTGTTACCGTGAGCATGAAGAGTACCTATGGCAGTGGCTCTAATATCTTCAATGTCAACATTGACTTCGTCGTCTGTGCCGATGGTACCGTGATGGTCAACTCGTTCATCCGTCCTAACAATACTGGCGCCATTCTGCCGAAGCTGGGCTTTAAACTGGAGATGCCAGAGGGAATGGAACAACTCAGTTGGTTCGGACGTGGACCTTGGGATAGCTATCGAGACCGTAAGGAGGCTTGTCTGCCTGCTATCTATAACAGTACCGTCACCGACCAGTACGAGGAATATATCCTGCCACAGGAACACGGAACGAAGCAGGAGGTGCGTTGGATATCTCTGACTAATAGTGAAGGCCAGGGGCTGCTCTTCGCTGCTCCTGACCAGATGGCAGCATCGGCAGTACATTTCCGTCCAGAGGATAACTACACCGATCAAAACAATCGCAAGAAGCACACCTATGAGTTCGTGAGCTGCAAACCAACGATTGTCAACCTCGATGCCGCTACCCGTGGTTTGGGTAACAACTCTTGCGGTCCTGACGTGATGGATAAATACGAATTGAAAGCAGCCAATACCGCTTTCCGCTTCTTCATCATCCCCCTCAAGGCTGGTGTCAAGGCTGCTGAGGCTGCCCGTATTGATATGCCAGTTTGTCAGCCCGTCAGCGTAGAGCGTCTGACTAGTGGACGTATCAAGATGACTACCACCACCAAGAATGCCACGATCTATTATAGCATCGACGGTGGCGAGTATCAGAAATACTCCACTTCGGTGCTTCATAACGAGGCCTGCAACGTGACAGCCTATTGTACGGCAGACGGTATGATGGACAGTCCGAAGATGGACTACTCCTTTCCTCTCTTCCTCAACAAGTCTGGTTGGAAAGTAAAGAGTTACGATAGCCAACATAGTGGCAATGAGGCAAAACTGGCCATCGACGGCAAGAACGACACCTTCTGGCATACCGAATGGGGAAGCAATGAGACGAAGCACCCACACCAGATTATCATTGATATGGTAAAGATCTATGAAGTCACAGCCATTACCTATCTGACTCGTCAGGATGGCAATACCAATGGTATGGTGAAAGCCTACGAGGTATATCTGAGCCTTGATGGTGAAAACTGGGGCTCGGCAGTAGTCTCTGGTGAGTTCAAGAATACTACAGCCCTGCAGACGGCAAAGCTCTCTAAGGCTACAGCAGGTCGTTACATGAAGTTCGTGGCCAAATCTGAGGTGAACGGCAATGCCTGGACATCGGCTGCAGAGATAGGCATTGAGACAACAGGTGATATCACTGGTATCTCTGAGATTGAAAATGGAAAACAGAAGATTGAAAATGGTGTCTACGACCTGCAGGGCCGTCGCTTGCAATCTTCAATATCCAATTCTCCATCTTCACAATTGAAGAAAGGTCTATATATTAAGAATGGTAGAAAAATCTTGAAATAACAGCACGCTATGATGTACAAAAGTCTGATGGGATGTCTGGCAGTCTTGGCACTTACATCCTCTTGCAACACCCAACCCAAAGAAATGGCAGAAGAAAAACTCACAACACCAGGTAACCCCTTCCTTCCGCTGTGGGAACATATTCCTGACGGAGAACCCTACGTGTTTGAAGACCCCGATAATCCTGGAAAGTATCGCGTCTATCTGTATGGCTCTCACGACAGCATGATAGACGGTTACTGTGGACGCGAGCAGGTGGTATGGTCGGCATCGGTAGATAGTTTGACAGAATGGCGTTTTGACGGTGAGATATTCAGCGTCAAGAAGAATGCCAACGGTGAACTGCTCGACAGTGCAGGACGTGGCGATGTACTCTATGCGCCAGACGTTACCATGGTGGTAGGTCCTGATGGTGAGAAAACCTATTACCTCTATCCTAATAACCAGGCGTGGGGACGTAACGGCATGGTTTGCAAGAGCAACCGTCCTGACGGCCCGTTCGAGGTGTGCAACTGGAGCAAGGAGAATCCTTGGGCAACAGATGGCGTGTTACAGTTCGACCCCGCTGTCTTTGTAGACGACGATGGGCGCGTCTATGGCTACTGGGGCTTTGAGCGTTCCTATGCCGCAGAGTTCGACCCTGCAACAATGGCAACCGTAAAACCTGGTACGAAAATCGTAGAGGATATGATTTCCGGTCGTTATGACGATGGTGTGTTCAGTTTCTTCGAGGCCTCGTCTATTCGTAAGATCAAGGATAAATATGTCTTTATCTACAGTCGCTTCACCAAGGATGGAGAGTTCGGGCTGCCCGTCTCTAACTACACGCTGGCATACGCCTACAGCGATCATCCCTTAGGCCCTTGGACTTATGGTGGAACCATCATTGATGGACGTGCACGTGGAGTCAACGAAAAGGGCGACACTATTGCTACGGCTACTGTCGATGGTAATACCCACGGTAGCATCTGTGAGATCAATGGAAAGTGGTGGGTATTCTATCATCGTCAGACGGGTACCGACGAGTATGCCCGTCAGGCTATGGTGGCTCCTATCGAGGTAAGTGTAGAAGAGGGCGAAGGTGGTAAGGTGACCATCAGCGAGGGAGAATACACCTCTGAGGGCTTTTGTACAGAAGGTCTGGACCCGTTGGAACGCCATTCTGCTGGTATCGCCTGTTGGTACACCGGTCCCAGAACAGCCGTTCACGAGTGGCCTAATAACACGTTCTATGGTTCTTACGTGGCTTCCGCCTATGGCACCGACGATAAGTTTGCAGCTCCCTATGCCCTGAAGAATAATACCAATCCTGTGGTGAACAATACCGATGGTTCTATCGTAGGCTATAAGTACTTCAACTTCGATGAGACAGAGGGTAGGGAGGTCTCGTTGGAACTCACCCTTATTCCTGCTGGCATCAATGGACGTATCGATATTATGATTGACAGTCCTTGGGAGTCGAAAGGCGGTGTGAAGCTGGGCAGTATGGAACTGACCGATATGCTGACTAAGGAGAAAACCACGTTGAGGGAGGTACTGCCTGCGCTCTCGGCCTATACGGGTAAGCACGCTATCTTCTTCGTGTTCTCTTCAAAGACCAGGGGACAGTCACTCTGTACGTTGGAAGACTTTAAGTTCAGCTTATGAGAAAAGTCCTGTTGATATTTTCTATGGTGTTTGCCCTCAGCGTCGTTAACGCTGGGGCGCAAACATTTTCGCAATCATTTGACACCGACTCTCTGATTAATGAGATAGAGGTCTATTCTGACACCGCATCAAATGGCGCGGCCTATTGGGATGCCGACGATATGTCGCCCGATGATGATGAGTTCGAGGATATGCAAGAGTGGGAGGCAGCCTATTCTTCTGGCTTTAGTAGTATCGTGGAAGGCATTCTCACCTTTATTAGTGTTGTGGGGATCGTGGCTGTTGTTATCCTGATTATCCTATTTGTTTTGCCTATCGTGATGATTGGACTTATCATCTGGCTGTGGACTCAGAATCGTCATCTCAAAGAGCGTATCCGAATCCTTGAGATGAATAGGATGAACAACAGAAATCACATGCCGTAGGTGGTTCGCAGTACGGTAAACTCCGTACGGCGGTTCAGCTGGTTGCAGATTTCCTGTTTCTCCTCGTCCTTTAGTGATGTGATAAACTCTTCTGTCAGCACGTCACCTTCCTTCAGCCAGGGATAGGTCTCTGTCAGTTTGCGCTTCACCGTCTTTGGTTTCATCTTTCCATAGCCCACGGGCTTCAATCGGTCTTCTGCTATGCCGTGTTCTATGAGGTAGTTCACTACACTCTCAGCCCTTCGCTGCGACAGTCTCTCGTTGTAGGCCTCCGAACCGCGATAGTCGGTATGGGCACTCAGTTCGATGGTGATATTCGTATTCTCGTTGAGCATCTCTACCAAACTGTCCAATGCGCTTGTCGACTCTGGACGCAGCGTGGCCTTGTCGAAATCATAGAAGATATTTCGGACAAGCACAGGGGTTGTGAGCGATGCCAGGGGGAACTGTAGCGTATATTCCTCCGACTCCAATACAGGCTCTACGCGCAGTTCCTCTTGGTGGTTCATAAACCCTTTACAGGTACCCAGGAACACGTAGTCCACGTTGGGGTTAATGATTTCCGTAAACGAACCGTCGCCTTTCACACTCAGTTTCTTGTTCGTTCCGTCGTTGCCTACCATATAGACCAGTGCCTCAGGGAGTTCGTAGCCGTCTCTCTCGTACACCCATCCCTTCACCGTCTGTATCACCTCGTGTTTCTCAAACGAGAAGATGTGATCCCATCCGCGTGAGTCGCCACGATTAGATGAAAAGTAGCCCCGATTATGCAGTCCCTCGAAGGTCATACCGAAGTCATCGCCCTGTGAGTTCAGCGGAGCGCCAGGGTGTTCAAGTGAATAGTTAATAGTGGATAGTGAAGAGTTTGCTGCCGCCGTTTCTACAGGCTTCGCAATAAATATATCCAGTCCTCCGAATCCTGGGTGTCCGTCGCTCGAGAAATACAGGTCGCCGTTGGGACGGAACGTAGGAAACATCTCGTTGCCAGGGGTGTTGATGGGTGCTCCTAAGTTCTCAAGACTGTTCAGTCCGTGAGCGGTAAGCTCCACGCGCCAGATGTCATAGCCGCCCAATCCACCAGGCATATCGCTGACGAAGTAGAGCCACATCCCATCAGGCGAGATGGCAGGATGGGCAAAGGTAGATAGGGTATCTTTGGTAATCTCCAGCGTTGTAGCCTTGCTCCACGATGCATCGCTACGTTGGGCAGTGGCTATCTGTGCAAAGCGTGGATATTGCGGGTCGGTCTTACATACTGTGAGGTACATCGTCTTGAAGTCGGGTGTGAAGGCGCAGGCTCCCTCATCCAGTTCGGTGTTCAGCTCTGAGTCGATAGCTTCCGGCTTCGACCACTTGCCTTTGTCGTCCTTCTGCGAGAAGAAGATGTCGGCATACTTCGTTCCTGTAATACCGCTCAGCTCGTCACCCTTTGCCTGACTGCGTGTACTCGAGAAATACAGCTGGTCGTTGTCATCGCCTGCCAACATGGGTGAGTATTCCGCACGACGTGAGTTAAACAGCTCTTGTTTCTTCACCGTATAGCCCGAGTATTCGGCTTCCGCCTTCCATTTCGGTGCCATGCGGGCACTCTCCAGTCCGTTCTTTACTAGCGGGTTGTTGGGCATCGAGTCGAGCAACAGCGAAAAGGTCTTCTCTGCCTCCTTATAAGAGCCGTTCTTCAGTTGCAGTCTGCCCAGATAGAGCAAAGCTGTTGAGTCGGCCTGTTTAAAGCGTACGGCATTGTTATAGGCGGCGATAGCCTTCTGCGAATAGTTGATACGACGGTAGCAGTCAGCCATCTTCAAGGCTCGCTGTCCGCGTAGTGGCTTGTCCTTTGCTTTGGTTTGTGAGTATGCCTTTTTGTATTGTTCGGCAGCATCGAAATACTCTCCCAGCGCAAAGAACTTATCGCCCTTACGCATAGCAGTATCAGCTCCACATCCCGTAATGAGGAGGCTGACAATACCTATATATATGATGCAAAAAAGTTTGCGCATACCTGAATATAACGCAAACTTCCTCTTTTTATTGCTCAAAAGGCTTACGGAACGTGCATCCCTCTTTCCAGCGCGAGCATCCGTAGGCTGTTTTCCCCTTGATGATAGTGCCTTGTCCGCATTCTGGACAGGGCTGGCCCACCAACGGATCTGCTGGCTCTGCAGGGGTTGCTGGTGCTGCCTTGGGAGCGGCTTTCTTCTTGGCAGGCTTCTTCTTCAGGTCCTCGTCGGTAGTTACCGTCACCCGTCGGTTGGTGTTGTCGCCAATCACCTCGCGCACAATCTCCGTCACCTGCTGTTTCAGCTCTTCGATAAACTGCTGAGGGTCGTATCTCTGTGCCTCGATGTCGCGCAGTTTCTTTTCCCATATACCTGTCAGTTCGGCACTCTTCAGCAATTCCTCACGAATCAGGTCAATCAGCTCGATGCCGGTAGGCGTAGCCAACAGGTTCTTGCGTTCCTTCTTGATATAGTGACGCTTGAACAGGGTCTCGATGATAGCAGCACGCGTAGAGGGACGGCCTATGCCGTTTTCCTTCATGGCGCGGCGCAGTTCCTCGTCCTCCACCAACTTTCCTGCCGTCTCCATTGCTCGCAGCAGCGTAGCCTCGGTATAGTATTTTGGTGGTGTGGTCATCTTCTCTGTCAGGGTGGGGGTATGTTCGCCACTCTCACCTTTCACGAAAGCTGGCAGGGTGCGCTCTTCTTCCTCAGGTTTTTTCTCATCGTCGTCTGTCTGTGTATCTTTGGCATAGACGGCTCGCCAACCAGCATCCAGTATCGTGCGACCTGTCACCTTGAACTCTACGTCCTCCACTTTTCCCATCACTGTGGTCTGCGCAAACTTACAGTCAGGATAGAACACTGAGATAAACCTTCGTGCTATCAGGTCGTACACTTTACGCTGTACGTCCGTCAGATTCTGAGGCACTATTCCTGTGGGTATAATGGCGTGGTGGTCGGTCACTTTTGACGAATCGAACACCTTCTTCGATTTTTGTAACGGCTTGCCGCCCAGTTGTTTAACTAAGTCTGCATAAACTGATTGTCCAGCAAACTTTACTTGGAATAATCCGTTCATTGTCTGCGGACATTTGGCGTAAACATCATCGGGAAGGAACGTGGTATCCACACGCGGATAGGTGGTCAATTTCTGTTCGTACAACTGCTGGATAATGTTCAGCGTCATCTCTGCCGAGAAGCCGAATTTCTTGTTACAGTCCACCTGTAGCGACGTCAGGTCGTAGAGGCTGGGAGGTGCCTCCTTACCGTTTTTCTTCTCTACCTTCGTTACCTCAAAGGGCTTGCCTTCTATCATTGCAAAGGCCTTCTCACCCTCTTCCTTCGAGGTGAACTTGCCTGAGGTGGCCGTGAATGTGGTGTCGCGATAGACCGTTGCCAGCACCCAGTAGGGCTCCGGCTTGAAGTTGTCAATCTCCTTCTGTCGGTTCACGATGAGGGCGAGGGTAGGGGTCTGCACACGACCGATGGAGAGTACCTGTCGGTTCTGACCATATTTGATTGTATATAGGCGCGTACAGTTAATACCTAAGAGCCAGTCGCCTACCGCCCTCGACAGACCTGCCAGATAGAGCGACTGATATTCCGACTGATCCTTCAGCGTAGCGAATCCCTCGCGGATAGCCTCGTCGGTCATCGACGAGATCCACAGTCGCTGCACCGGACATTTCGCCTGCGCCTTCTGCATCACCCATCTCTGAATCAGCTCACCCTCCTGTCCGGCGTCACCGCAGTTGATGATGCCGTCGGCCTTCTGCATCAGGCTCTCAATAATAGCAAACTGCTTCTTGATGCCCGTGTCGTCTTTCAGTCGGATGCCGAACTTGGGTGGAATCATAGGCAGTGCCGAGAGGCTCCACGCCTTCCATACGGGCGTATAGTCCTCGGGCATCTTCAGTTCGCACAGGTGTCCGAATGTCCAGGTCACCTGATAACCATTACCTTCCATATAGCCGTCGTGACTGCTATTGGCACCGATAATCCGTGCAATATCCTTTGCCACGCTGGGCTTCTCTGCTATACAAACAATCATTCGTTTCTCTTTTGAACTGCGAAGGTACGAAAAAACGAGCAAACCACAAAGGATTCGCCCGTTCTTTTTTTATTGTTTAATCTTTAATCTGACGTCCATTTATTTGTTTTCTAAGCAGGAAAACATCGTTATCTGGCTTGGAAAATATTGTTTTCTGCGTAGGAAAACATCGTTTTCCGCCCTAGAAAACGCACTTCCGGGCATTTCTTTGAAAAATCAAAATCCTTGTTAATACGTGTTTTCTTTTTGTAGTTGTCCATAGTTTAATAGTAAAAATGAGTTTAATATGTTCTTTTCGCTTACAAAGTGACAAAATTTTTGCCCGTTTTCCATGCTTTATTTCATCATTTTGGGTCAATTTTCAAATTTTGCTGCCACCTGCTGCCACCTTGCTGCCACCACTTTTTGCCCATAAACAGGGCTTTTCGGAAAATCTGTGGCAGTGTGGCAGTAGAAAACAAAAACTTTCAACCGTACAGGTCGAAAAAACTTTCCGTTCAATAATGAGCGGAAAGTTTTTTCGTTTGGATTTGTTCTCAGATAGTGATTTAGTCTTCCCTAGTATCTCCGACGGTGTCTTCGTCGGTGACTACGTAGTTATTTACCTTATAGTCACTGCCTGTTAGTATGTGTGCCCTCGATTTGAGGAGTACAATTTTCTGGGTGGGTTGAGTATATGTCTTTTTCATCATTGAATCAGTGTTGTGCCAAGTTTGATATTGATCGTGTGTTGTGTGCCTGCCACCCAGTTCACAGAAAGGGGAATGGTGGCTTGCTTAGATCCCGAGAGTGTATAGTTTATCTCCAGATAGGTGCCCGTTGTGCCGTTGACAGCACGAGTCTGTGGTATCACGAAGAGATAATTGCTACTGAGAGCCTGAGGAGTATT
>CAZIKA010000016.1:0-26730 GCA_964539705.1 uncultured Prevotella sp.
AGGATACAAGATTCTCAATCTTGGCATAGGGGTTCGATTCCCCTATCGACTACTAGAGGTACTTCTAAGGTATAAAAGATTGTTAAGGGTCGATTGACCTATCGGTCTATCTCCCTCGCGACTCGGCAAAGTTCAAACGAGTTTGACTTTGCGCTCGCTGTTCGGTCGATTCATCTAATGGTTAGGATACAAGATTCTCAATCTTGGCATAGGGGTTCGATTCCCCTATCGACTACAAAAGAAGCCTTTCACGAAAGTGAGAGGCTTTTTTGTTTTCCATCATGTTTTAATTATCAGTTTTCAAGTTTCTGAAGTTATCGCTTCGCTAACTTCGTTAACTTCAATGATATACGACTTGCGAAAGTTTAATTATCAGTTGCAAAGGGATTCGAGCTTCACGTCCTTTGCCTGCTTAAGATAGGCGCTACGCATCATGACGGCCCTACCCCACTCTGCATTCATCAGATTGGAAAGGGGGAAGTCTAGCGTCCAATGTCCCTGTGCCTCAAGACGGTCAACCATCACACCCACATTGAGATTCTCAAGGCTCTCGGCAGGCACGAAAGTGGAGATGCCGCCTTTCTCATCGGACGATACCTCGATGACCAGTTTAGCCTCAGCGAGTTTATAGAGCAGGTCGTTGACGATACGGATGGGTACGCCCGTCTCCTTACGCAGGTCTTCAGTAGAGGGTGCTGCCTTGCCGTCAGCAAAGCGTCTGCAGATACGCGACATGAGCAGGGCGGAGATCATAAGTTGATAGCGATGGGAGATATCGTCGGTACGGGCATCGAAGTCGTAGTAATCCAGATTCTGAGAGGTATAGGTGAGTTCGGCACCAAAGAGGCAGATGGTCCAAGATATCTGCACCCAGAGCATGAACAGCGGCAGGGCGGCAAACGAACCGTAGATGGCGTTATAGCCCGTAACCCAAATCTGAGAATGGATATAAACGAATTGCACTACCTGCATCGCGATACCAGAGAGAACACCTGGAATGATAGCGTTTTTCACCTTCACATGCGTGTTGGGCATAAAGACATAGAGTCCGATGAAGAGCAGCGACATCAGCACATAGGGTGCCATATCAAGCATGGTCTTCACAGCAGCCCCAAGGATATAATCCTCCATCGTATCAGCCATCGTTGCCATAAAGAGACTGAGACCCGACGAAACCACGATGAGTATTGGGAAGAGGAAGAACATAGAGGCATAGTCGGTAATGGTGCGGAAAATGCTGCGTTTCTTCTTCACCTGCCAAATGGCATTGAAGGTCAGTTCGATGTTGTTGACCAGCATCATCACCGTATAAAGCATGAACACCAAACCCACACCCAGAAAGATACCACTCTTGGTATGCACCAGATAGCTGTTGACAAAGCTGATAAGCACCTCAGCGACCTGAGGCTGCGAAGAGAAGGCATCGCGGAACCACACCTCTATATATTTATTATAGCCGAAGCCACGGGCAATAGCAAACACTACTGCCAGGATGGGCACAATAGCCAGAAGTGTAGAATAAGTGAGTGCTGCCGCCTGATTCATGACGCGCTTCGTGGTGAAGAACCGGATAGCCAGCGAGGCGATCTTGATGACTTCGTAGAACACACGACGTACTGGCGACAGTTCCTCATCGGGAATGCGCCAGATATCTACTTGCAGGAAATGTATCAGCTTCTTCACACCTTTCATTTATCACTTATCACTACTATAGCGGTAGCAAACTATCCACTATTCACTCTTCACTAAAAAGAAAGCATTGCCCCTATAAGCCGGGTTCTGTGCCGATATTACTATCGGTGCCTGCCATTTATCTACTACGCACGTCACCATGCGTCTCTAGCGTTCTACCCTCCATCGCATCCGTGAGGAACTCGGGCGGGCAACCCTAACATGGCGATGGTATACATGAACTTGCGGCCTCCAGTGGGAACAGCCCGCCGATCACCCGACGGCTGGTGGTCTCTTACACCACCTTCTCACCCTTACCCCCATAACTATTGTCATTCTTTGACCGAGGTCAAAGTTACGAGGGCGGTCATTCTCTTCTCCCCTAACCAACTGTCACCAGCTGCTTCTACTTTCAGAAGTGGAGCACCCTGTGCCGCCCGGACTTTCCTCTCGCCTCTCCTTTCAGAAACGCCAGCGGCAAGCCGGAGCAGTGCTTTCGGGCGACAAAGGTACTAATTTTATTTTAATTTAAGTCATTAAACGAATGTAAAATTTTTCCACAGAGACGCAAACAGAATTTAAACTGTTAAAAGGAAGTGTTAAATTGCGAGAAAAAACAACGACAAATTGGCAGTTTCATAAACTTTGAACCTATATTTGCATCAAAGGAACAAAACAGAAATAGAACCATTAACAAAAGAAAATAGAAAATGAAAAAGATTGCAAATTATGTGATGCCAGCCCTATGTGTGGTGGCCATCGTTTTCTCGGTAGCAGCATTCAGTGAGACACAAGCAGCCCCCCAGGAGCCTGAACAGCAGGAAATGTCGGTAGCTACGGCAGTACAGCCCGTAGATCTGACCTACGCAGCAGAAAAGGCCCTGCCAACGGTGGTACATATTAAATACGTACAGAACTCGAAGATACAGACCGTAGAGGTGCAGAGCGACCCCTTTGAGGACTTCTTCAGTGATCCGTTTGGCGGTTTCTTCGGTCGCGGACAGCGCGGACAGGGAGGTACACGCAAACAGCAGGTACAGACACCAAAGAAGACTGCAACGGGGTCGGGCGTGATCATTTCATCGGATGGTTATATCGTGACCAACAACCACGTAGTAGATGGTGCCGACGAGTTGACAGTGACCTTGAGCGACAGCAAGGAATACTCGGCACGCATCATCGGTGCTGACAAAACGACAGACCTGGCACTCATCAAGATTGATGCCAAGAACCTGCCAGCTATCCGCATTGCCAACAGCGACAACGTGAAGGTGGGCGAATGGGTATTGGCGATAGGCAACCCATTGGGCCTCAACAACACCGTCACGGCGGGTATCATCTCTGCAAAGGCACGTACACTGGGTGCCAACGGCGTGGAGAGTTTCATCCAAACAGATGCAGCCATCAATGCCGGTAACTCAGGCGGTGCACTGGTAAACACCAACGGTGAGCTGGTGGGTATCAACGCCATGCTCTATTCACAGACAGGATCATACAGTGGCTACGGTTTCGCCATCCCAACAGCGATGATGAATAAGGTGGTGGCCGACCTAAAGCAATACGGTACCGTACAGCGCGCCATGATTGGCATCAGCGGACGTGACGTGAAGACGCAGGTGGACATGGAGAAAGAAGAGGGCAAGGACGCTACCGACTACGGCACAATGGAGGGTATCTACGTAGCCGAGGTGGTAGACAACAGTGCAGCCGCTGAGGCTGGTATCGAGAAGGGCGACATCATCACCGAAGTAGACGGTCAGAAGGTAACTAAGTTTGGCGACCTTTCAGGTATCATTGCCCAAAAGCGTCCTGGCGATAAGATTTCACTCACCTACCTGCACAATAAGAAGAAGCAGACAAAGTCAGTGACACTGCGCAACGAACAGGGTAACACCAAGGTGGTGAAGAATGCCGACCTCGATGTACTGGGAGCTGACTTCCGCGAGATTAGCAAGGAGCAGAAACAGCAATTGGAGATTTCCTATGGTCTGGAGGTGATCAAGGTCAACGGCGGCAAGATGAAGGAAGCTGGCGTCACCAAGGGATTCATCATCCAGCGCGTAAACGACGAGGCAATGAAGACCGTTGAAGATCTGCAGGATGCTGTGAAGGAGGCATCGACATCCAAGGAGCCGGTACTCGTCATCAAGGGTATCTATCCTACAGGCAAACGCGGTTACTTCATCATACAGCTACAGAATGACTAAAAACAAATAAGAGTGGCAGATTCAAGGAGCAATCCAAGAATCTGCACTTTTTTTTTGGCCATATCATTTTTTTGACTTACCTTTGCACTTTGACTGAAACCTAGACGGCTATGAGACAGCTAAAGATAACTAAATCAATTACCAACCGCGATGGGGAGTCGCTCGAAAAATATCTGCAAGATATTGGAAAAGAAGAGCTTCTCTCTACAGAAGAGGAAGTAGACCTGGCCATGCGCATCAAGCAAGGCGACCAGAAAGCACTGGAGCGTCTGACAAAAGCAAACCTGCGCTTCGTGGTTAGTGTGGCAAAGCAATACCAGAACCAAGGACTGGCCCTGCCAGACTTGATTAACGAGGGCAATCTAGGGCTCATCAAAGCCGCAGAGCGATTCGACGAGACACGCGGGTTTAAGTTTATCTCATACGCCGTTTGGTGGATCAGACAGAGCATCCTACAAGCGATTGCAGACCAAAGTCGCATCGTAAGACTACCATTGAACCAAGTCAGCTCGGTCAATAAGATTAGTCAGATTTCAAGTCGCTTTGAGCAGGAAAATGAGCGACATCCGTCAGTAGACGAGATATCGGAGCATATAGACCTGCCAAAAGAGAAAATCGACGAGGCGATGAACATCAACGGCAAACATGTGTCGGTAGATGCGCCTTTCGTAGACGGCGATGACAGCTCGCTACTCGACATTCTGGTTAACGACAGTTCGCCTTCAGCCGATAAACAGCTGCTGCTGGAATCGCTCAGGCAAGAGATACAAAAGGCCCTAGAGGGGCTCAATGAGCGCGAGAGACTGGTGATAACCTCCTATTTCGGTATAGGACAACCGGAGATGACGCTCGACGAGATTGGAGAAAAGTACAACCTGACTCGAGAGCGCGTACGTCAGATTAAAGAAAAAGCCATTCGCCGACTGCGCTTCAACACCAATAACGAGACGTTGAAGACGTATCTGGGATAAGAGTTGAGTGTTAAGGGTTGAGTGTTTAGAGATTAATGAAAAAGACTTTATATATATTGATGATGGTTGTGGCACTGGGAGTGTGCACAACCGCAGAAGCGAAGAAGGTTCAAGTACCAAAGATGTATATGTTTGGTATGGCGGCATCGTTTACTGATACCATCGTCTATTTCACTAGTGTACAGGAATTAGACAGCGTATGGATAGAGAAGAAGAAAAAGTTTTTGCAGGCACGCCAGTTATATTCCTACCAGCTGCGCGACTATCTCGCAAATACCAAGCAGATGCCTCACAGAACCTGCATCGTCTATGCTCATAAGAACAAGAAAAAGGTAGAGAAGAAATTCTTGAAAATGCGCAAGCTCTATATGCCATCGAAAAAACAGCATCAAGGCTTCGATATACGCCAGTTGAGCAACGATGACTTCAAGTTCAAAGTCATTGACCTGCGCAATTTCTACGATGACGTGAATGCAAAAGACTAACTACTTCAAGATAGCAGAACACGGCGTATGCATACGCTTTCACAACGGGAGTAACTCTATGGATTTGCTCCCGTCGTTCCATTCCTTTGCATGTAACGATGAGCCAGAAGACATCCTGTTTTCAATAACGGTAGATGATAACATTAAACCCGTCAAGGAGCGACAGCTCATCAGAAAATTCGATACTGGCAACGGCGACACAGTAGTATATCGGCTTAACGAAGGCGGCTATCAGTTTATCATTCGCGATATCCACAACCGTGACTGCTGCTTGTTGATAACCAACAGCGATTTCTCAGATTGCCGCTGTGCACTGAATGGCGACTGGGGGATGCGATCCTTCGGACTCAACGACGCGATAATGTTGGCCTATGCCTTCGCTGGCGCATTCCATCACACGATGCTAATCCACGCATCAGCTATCATGCAGGGCGAGTATGCATATCCGTTTATAGCACAAAGCGGTACAGGAAAGAGTACCCACACAGCACTCTGGCTGACATACATAGAGAACTGTCAGCTGATGAACGATGACAACCCCATTATTCGCATCATGAATGACGGGCAGCCCTACATCTACGGATCACCCTGGAGCGGAAAGACACCTTGCTACCGCAATATCAAGGCGAAACTTGGGGCTGTGACACGCATTGAGCGAGCCCCCAAGAACAGCATCGAGCGACTGGCTCCCGTACAGGCATTCGCATCTGTATTGCCTGCTTGCAGCAGCATGAAATGGGACGCAGAGATATATAATCACCTATGTGATGCCGTTAGCCGTATCATAGAAACGACCCCAATATTCACCCTTTATTGCCTTCCCGATGAAGAGGCTGCCCAGATATGCCACAAGACGATAGCACGATAAAGACTATACAGATGCGCAACGACATGTTGCTGCCGTTTGTCGTAGAACAACTTGAGGCAGGACACACAGCGACGCTGCCCCTACGCGGACGCAGTATGCGCCCTTTTCTGGAAGACGGACGCGACAAGGCTTTACTTAAGATAGAGTCTCATCCTAAAGTTGGTGATGCTGTGTTGGCAGAAATCAGCAAAGGACATTTCGTGCTGCATCGCATCATCAAGATAGAAGACGAGCAGGTGACACTACGTGGCGACGGCAATCTCAATGAGGAGCATTGCACATTAAATGATATTCGTGCAAAGGCGATCGGATTCTATCGCAAAGGGCGCAACGTGCTTGACACTACGGAAAGCAAGAAATGGCGCATCTACTCTTGGTGGTGGACACACCTCTACCCTATTCGCCGCTATCTGCTATTCATGATTTATCCACACATACCACAACGATTCAAATGAAAACAAAGAAAGGATTTAAACTACGTACCATCTGCGGTGAAAACATCATCGTAGCAGAAGGTGTTGAGAACATAGACTTCAGCCGCATCATCAGCATGAACGAGTCGGCAGCATTCCTGTGGAAGAACATTCAAGAAACAGAATTCGACGCAGACACGCTAGTCGACCTGTTGCTAAAGGAGTACGAGGTGGACGAAGCCACAGCCCGTGGCGACGCTAAAACGCTCGTGGAGAAGTGGCTCGAAGCGGGCATTATCGAGTGACGGCGGGAAGATGCCAAACACAGCACTGCCGCTACCACTCATCGCAGCATATAGGGCTCCCATGTCGTAGAGTTGCTGTTTGATGGCGCCTATCTCTGGGTGCAAGGCAAAGACGCTCTGTTCGAAATCATTCTCCAACTCATCGCGCCAAGTCTCAATGGGTTGTTCGATAATCGTCCTGCAGTTCTTCCTAGGTTTACAAGGTTTGATCAGGGAGAAAGCCTCCTTTGTAGGAACAGGGATATCAGGACGAACAACAGCCAGATAATAACCTTTCAGACTTAGTTCTATAGGTTGCAAACGCTCTCCTATCCCTTCAGCATAAGCAGGACGGTTAAGGATAAAGATAGGGCAATCGGCTCCCAGCTTTGCGGCATAGCCAATAAGCTGCTGCTCAGTAAGTTGAAGGTCGAACATTCGATTCAACAACAGCAACATGGCAGCACAGTCACTAGAACCTCCGCCCATACCTGCCTGCGTGGGAATAGCCTTATAGAGGTGGGCATGAACACGAGGTAACTGAGGGAAGTCCTGCTTCAATAGCTGATAGGCTCTAACAACGAGATTGCGCTGTTCGTCACCATCGACAGCTATATTCGTCACTTTCAGGTCGCAGTCGTAGGGCGAAGGGAAGGCTTCGTCCATCAGCGTCACCTCTAGTGCATCCTTCAGTTGCACAGGAAAAAACACCGTCTCAAGATTATGGTATCCATCAGGGCGACGTTCTACGACGTTCAGTCCCAAATTGATTTTTGCTATAGGAAATGTTATCATAGTTTTGAATGATCTAGATTCTTTGGACAAATAGATTCAAGTTCGCATTTCTGACACTTCGGCATTCGCGAAGTACATACATAACGTCCATGCAACAGCAGCCAGTGATGAGCACGAGGAATGTCCTCATCAGGAATATGCTTCATCAACTCCTTTTCTACTTTATAAGGTGTATCGTCTTTCTTTGTCACCAAGCCCAACCGATGACTAACACGATAGACATGCGTATCGACAGCCATCGTAGCCTGACCAAAGGCAACAGCTTGAATGACGTTTGCCGTCTTACGGCCTACACCAGGCAACTGTAGCAACTGGTTCATATCCGACGGTACCTCACCATCGTATCTCTCCATTATTATTCGTGACATCTCCACCAGATGCTTGGCTTTGGAATTAGGATAGCTGACACTCGACACATATTCCAGTACGTCGTCAACTTCAGCTTGCGACATCGTTCTAGCATCCGGATAATGCCGGAACAACTCTGGCGTCACCTGATTCACGCGTTTATCCGTACACTGGGCACTCAATATGACAGCCACTAGCAACTGAAACACGCTACCAAACTCCAGTTCCGTGTTCACCTCAGGCATCGCCTTCCTAAAATGCTCCAAGACCAGTCTATATCGTTCTTCTTTTCTCATCGTGGCGGCAAAGATACCCAAAAAGCGTGAGATAACAAAATAATATGATTTTAAATTTTCATATCTCAGTCTTTTTTAGTACTTTTGCAGCCTGAATTATGGACGACGCTAAAATCATCAACGACCCCGTTTTCGGGTTTATCAAAATACCACGCGGACTGCTCTACGATATTGTCAGACATCCGCTGTTCCAAAGACTCAATCGCATCAATCAGTTGGGATTAGCTTCCGTAGTATATCCAGGAGCTCGCCATACACGTTTCCAACACTCCATAGGTGCTTTTCACCTGATGAGCGAAGCCATATCATCGTTACAACAGAAAGGACAGTTCATTTTCGATTCCGAAGCCGAAGCCGTACAGGCTGCCATCTTGATGCACGACATTGGACACGGTCCTTTTTCACATGTCTTGGAGAACACCCTTATCAGAGGCATCTCTCACGAAGATATCTCACTGATGATGATGGAGCAGATTAACTGCGATTTGGGTGGACAGTTGAATTTGGCTATCTCCATTTTTAAAGACCACTACCCTAAACGCTTTCTACATCAGTTGATATCCAGTCAGCTCGACATGGACCGTCTGGATTATCTGCGTCGCGATTCTTTCTTCACAGGCGTCACTGAAGGCAACATTGGATCGGCTCGCATCATCAAAATGCTCAATGTAGTCGATGACCGATTAGTGGTTGAACAAAAAGGTATATATTCCTTAGAGAACTATCTGACTACCAGACGATTAATGTATTGGCAAGTCTATCTCCACAAGACAGCCGTTGCCTATGAAAAAGTGTTAGTAAACATGCTGACACGTGCCAAGGATTTAGCCAAGCAAGGACACAAGGTCTTTGCGTCTCCAGCCCTCGCCTACTTCATAGAAAACGACATCAACGCCAAGTGGTTTGAAGAGCATGAAGAGGCACTTCGTATGTATGAAGAGCTCGACGATAGCGACATCTGGAGCGCTATGAAAGCATGGAAGCACGATGACGATAAAATACTGTCGACCCTTGCTACCGACATGCTTGACCGCAAAATTTTTAAAGTCGAGGTACACGACGCCCCCATCTCCGACGAACGCATTGAGGAACTTCAGACCATGATTTCCCAAAATATGGGTATTGACAAGTGCGACGCTCACTATATGATGAGCATCAACAGAATACAAAAAGACATGTATTCCGTTGACGACGATTCAATAGATATTCTCTACAAAGACGGCACCATTAAAGACATCTCAGAGGCCTCAGAAATACTGAATGTAGCACTTCTTTCTAAAAAAATACGAAAATATTACCTTTGTTATCAACGTTTTCAATAAATTTTATTATCTTTGCAAACAAAATAAAGAAAACCGAATCATTATTATGGAGTTTACCGCAAAACAAATTGCCGATTTTATCGGAGGACGTGTAGAAGGCAACGAAAATGCTTCTGTCCACACTTTTGCTAAAATCGAAGAAGGACAAGCTGGCGCTATTTCCTTCTTATCCAACCCCAAATATACCCATTATCTGTATGAGACATTATCAAGTATTGTGTTGGTGAATGAGGATTTGGAACTGGAGCAAGAAGTAAAACCAACTCTTATCCGCGTAAAGAACGCTTATGAGGCCGTAGCTAAGCTGCTTCAACTCTACGAATCCATGAAACCCAAGAAGACTGGTATCGACCCGTTAGCTTTTGTCTCACCTAAGGCAACATTGGGAAAAGATGTGTATGTAGGCGCATTTGCCTGCATTGGCGACGGAGCCGTCGTTGGTGATGGATCGCAGATTTATCCTCACGTAGTCATTGGTGACGGTGTCAAGATGGGTGAGAAATGTCTGATCTATCCCAATGTCACCATTTATCAAGGATGTAAACTCGGCAATAACGTCACTATCCATGCCGGTAGCGTGATTGGTGCTGATGGCTTTGGATTTGCCCCCAACGCAGAAGGCTACGACAAGATTCCACAGATTGGTATCGTCATCATTGAGGACAACGTAGAGATTGGTGCCAACACCTGCGTAGATCGTTCTACAATGGGTGCCACCATTATCCGCAAGGGTGTGAAGTTGGACAATCTGATTCAGGTAGCCCATAACTGTGAGGTTGGCGAGAACACGGTGATGTCTGCACAGGTTGGTATGGCAGGTAGCACAAAGATTGGCTCTTGGTGTATGGTTGGCGGGCAAGCAGGCTTTGCCGGACATATTCAAGTTGCCGACAAGACCTTTGTTGGTGCCCAGTGTGGCGTTATCAGCAACACGAAAGGTAACGAGCAACTCATCGGTTCGCCCGCAATGGATCCCAAAGTATTCTTCAAGGCTCAGGCCGTCATGAAGAAACTACCTGATATATACAGGGAACTGGGAGCATTGCGCAAAGAAATTGAAGAATTAAAAGCAAACAAATAAGCATATGAAACAGAAAACTCTGAAAGGCAGTTTCTCGCTCTGCGGGAAAGGACTGCACACTGGATTAAGTCTCACGGTAACATTTAATCCCGCACCAGAGAATCATGGTTATAAGATTCAGCGCATCGACGTCGAAGGTATGCCCATCATCGATGGTGTGGCTGAAAATGTAGTTGACACACAGCGCGGCACCGTGCTGGGCAAAGGCGATGTTCGCGTATCAACCGTTGAGCACGCCCTCTCGGCTCTCTACGCCCTGGGTGTTGACAACTGTCTTATTCAGGTAAACGGCCCAGAGTTCCCCATCCTCGACGGCTCTGCCATCCAGTATGTTGAGAAGATTCAGGAGATTGGCATTGAGGAGCAGAACGCTCCCAAAGACTGGTACGTCATTCGCAAGAAGATTGAGGTGAAGGACGAGGAGACTGGTTCTTGCATCACCATTCTACCCGACGATCAGATGTCGCTAACCACGATGTGCTCATTCGAGTCGAAGTTCATCAACAGCCAGTTTGCCACCATCGACGACGTAACGAAATACGCCACCGAGATTGCTGCAGCCCGCACCTTCGTTTTCGTGCGCGATATTGAGCCCCTACTTCAGGCCAACCTGATTAAGGGAGGCGACCTGGACAACGCTATCGTTATCTATGAGCGTCAGACCACTCAGGAGCGCCTCGACACGCTGGCCGACATGCTTCATGTGGAGCATCGCGATGCCACCGACTTAGGTTATATCCAGCACAAGCCCCTGCAATGGGAGAACGAGTGCACACGCCACAAGCTGCTCGACGTCATCGGCGATATGGCCCTCATCGGCAAGCCCATCAAGGGTCGCATCATTGCCACCCGTCCAGGCCACACTATAAATAATAAGTTCGCACGCGAGATTCGTAAGGAAATTCGCAAGCATGAGATTCAGGCACCTGCCTATGATCCAAATGAGGAGCCAATCATGGATGTGAACCGCATCCGCGAGTTGCTCCCCCACCGCTACCCCATGCAGTTGGTAGACAAGGTGATTGAGATTGGTCCCAACAGCATTGTGGGTGTGAAAAACATCACCAGCAACGAACCATTCTTCACTGGTCACTTCCCACAGGAGCCCGTGATGCCCGGCGTACTTCAGATTGAAGCTATGGCACAATGTGGAGGTCTGCTGATACTCAACTCCGTAGAAGAGCCTGAGCGCTGGTCAACCTATTTCATGAAGATTGATGGTGTGAAGTTCCGTCAAAAGGTAGTACCTGGTGATACTCTTATCTTCAAGGTAGAGTTGATTGCTCCATTGCGTCACGGTATCTCAAGTATGCATGGTTATGCTTTCGTTGGCGACCATGTTGTTTCTGAGGCAACTTTCACTGCTCAAATCGTAAAGAACAAGTAAAAGCAATATATGAATCAAATACATCCTTTAGCTGTTGTCGATCCCGAGGCCAAACTGGGTGATAACAATATCATTGGTCCCTTCTGCGTAATTGATAAGAACGTGGTGATGGGCGACAACAACCACCTTCTTAATAACGTGACCATTCACACTGGTGCACGTATCGGAAGTGGCAACGAATTCTTCCCTGGTGCCTCTATATCAACAAAGCCACAGGACTTGAAGTTCAAGGGCGAAGAGACCACCTGCGAGATAGGCGATAACAACTCTATCCGCGAGAATGTGACCATCAGTCGCGGTACAGCTAGTCGCGGAAAGACCGTAGTCGGTTCTGGTAACCTGCTAATGGAGAATATGCATATTGCACACGACTGCGTTATCGGCAATGGCTGCATTATTGGCAACTCTACCAAGTTTGCAGGCGAGGTAGAAGTTGATGACTGTGCTATCATCTCTGCCGAGGTATTGTTCCACCAGTTTATTCGCGTGGGTAGCTACGTAATGATTCAGGGTGGAAGCCGCACTAGTCAGGATATTCCTCCCTACATCATTGCAGGCAAAGAGCCCATCCGTTTCGCAGGTGTCAACCTGATAGGTCTGCGTCGTCGTGGTTTCTCTAATGAGACCATTGAGATGATTCACGACACCTACCGCACCATCTATGCCAAGGGGATCATCAAGGACGGCATAGCAGAAGCCCGTTCAAAATACCCCGACAGCAAGGAGGTAGAATATATCTGCTCGTTCTTTGAGAACTCAAAGCGCGGAGTCATTCGTTGAACAAGACGCTGATAGTCATTACTGGACCGACAGCCGTTGGAAAGACGGATCTTTGTCTGGACATTGCCAAGTATTTTGGCATTCCTATCATTAATGCCGACTCCAGACAAATCTATCGTGAAATAAAGATCGGTACTGCCGCACCTACTGAAGACCAACTTCAGCAGGTGCGACATTATTTTGTAGGCACGCAATCCCTGACAGATTATTATAGTGCCTCCATCTATGAACAGGAAGTAATTAGCCTTCTCGACACGCTCTTTCAGACGTCCGACTACGCCCTACTCTCTGGTGGCAGCATGATGTATATTGATGCCGTTTGTAATGGTATCGACGATATTCCAACTATCGATGACGAGACACGAAACACTCTGAAGAAACGGTTAGCTGACGAGGGGCTAGAGAGTCTATGCGAACAGTTACGCATCCTCGATCCAGAGCATTACGAAATGGTTGACAAGAAGAATCCTCGACGTGTGGTTCACGCGCTTGAGATTTGTCTGATGACTGGTCGCACCTACACCTCCTTCCGCACCAACGAGCACAAGGTTCGTCCCTTCAATATCATTAAGATTGGACTCAACCGTAATCGTGAGATTATCTACGACCGCATCAACCATCGTGTTGACAACATGATGGAGCAAGGATTTCTAGAAGAAGCGCGTAGCGTATACCATTTACGACATCTCAACGCCCTTAATACCGTAGGCTACAAGGAACTTTTTGCATACCTGGACGGCAAATGGGCACTTGAAGAAGCAGTAGAGCGCATCAAGGGAAATACGCGCCGATACGCCCGCAAACAACTCACTTGGTTCAAAAAAGACCCACTTGTCACCTGGTTCTCGCCCGATGACAAGCAAATGATTCTTAATCATATCACAAAACAATGAAGTATATCAGGAAAATCACAGAGACTGTACGTCCCTACATTCAGAAAGCGTTCAAATGGTATATAGGTATATTCAAAGGACGCCCTTGGTATATCAAACTATTGTCGGCAACAGCCACTCTTGTTGTTGCCGTCATCCTCTATCTGGGAGCTGTGGACATCAACTTCCTGTGGCTGTTTGGTAAATCGCCCAGCATGAGTACTATTATCAACACGCGTCCGGCTCAGGCATCCGAAATCTATAGTGCCGACAGCGTCATGATAGGTAAGTTCTTCAGCGAGAACCGTACACCCATAAAATATGAAGAGGTAAACCAAGTATTCTGGGATGCACTCATCGATACTGAGGATGAACGTTTCTATCATCATTTCGGTGTTGACTTCCAAGCCTTCGGCGCAGCGCTCAAGGACTATGTGATTCACCATGATGCACGCGGTGCCTCTACCATCACACAACAGTTAGCCAAAAACCTCTTCCGCGTACGTACTGAGTATTCTACCGGTCTCTTAGGAAATATTCCTGGCATTAAGATGCTGATTATGAAGACCAAGGAATGGATTACAGCCATCAAGCTGGAAGCCAATTTCAGCAAGGAAGAGATACTCACGATGTATGCTAACACAGTGGATTTCGGATCAAACGCATTTGGTATCAAAACGGCATGCAAGACCTACTTCAACACCACTCCTCAAGAACTAACACCTGAGCAGGCTGCCGTGTTAGTCGGTATGCTCAAGGCTACCACCTATTACAATCCTCGTCTGCATCCGGAAAATAGCATGAACCGTCGTAACGTAGTACTCAACAATATGCTACGTCGTGGACACCTGACACAAGCCTTATACGACTCTCTCTCTGTTAAGAACATTGATCTTGACTATAGTGTAGAGAATGCCTATGATGGCGAGGCACTCTACTTCCGAGAGGCTGTAAAAGATTATCTTGCCGACTGGTGTCGCGACAATGGCTATGACCTTTATACCGACGGGCTGAAAATCTACACCACGCTAGACACCCGAATGCAAGAGTATGCAGAGAAGGCCGCTTGGGATAACATGAAACAGCTTCAACAACGTTTCAATAACCACTGGGGACACACCAATCCCTGGCAGGACGAGTATCATCATGAGATACCCGACTTTATAGAAAATATTGCTAAGCGCCAGCCTTACTATAAATACCTCGACAAGCGTTTCAATAGTAACCAGGACTCTATTGATTTCTATCTCAACCTCCCCCATCCCGTAACGCTTTTCAGTTACGATGGTCCCTATGAGACGGAAATGTCAACCCTCGACTCCATCCGCTATATGGAGCATTTCATGCATTGCGGATTCATGGCTATCGAACCCAAGACAGGATATGTAAAAGCCTGGGTGGGCGATCTCGACTTTGACACCTGGAAATACGACAAGGTGACGGCAATGCGACAGCCGGGCTCTACATTCAAGCTATTCGTCTACACAGAGGCTATGAACCAGGGACTTACCCCTAATGATCGTCGCCTAGACTCCTATTTCAGCATGAAGGTATGGGATGACGAAAAGAAGAAAGAAGTGCTTTGGGCGCCCACCAATGCCAACGGTTATTTCACTGATTATAATATGACCCTCAAGTCTGCTTTTGCCCAGAGTATCAACTCCGTTGCCGTTAGGGTTGGACAAGAAGTGGGTATCGACCGTATAGCACAGACAGCTCATAGGATGGGCATTAAGAGTACACTCCACGAGACGCCCTCACTAGCTTTGGGTGCCAGCGATGTCAACCTTCTAGAACTCGTCAATGCCTACTCTACCATCATCAATGACGGTAAGGCTCACGAACCCATACTCGTTACCCATATCCTCGACCGCGATGGCAATCTTATCTACAAAGCACCAACAGAGCAGACTGAAGCAGTAAGCTATAAGTCGGCCTTCTTCATGCAGCAGATGCTGATGGCAGGAATGCGTGAACCTGGTGGCACCAGCATGAATCTATGGCGATACGTCAGGAACTTCTCTGATACTGACTTCGGAGGTAAGACAGGTACGTCCAACAACCACTCTGACGCATGGTATGTAGGCATCTGCCCCAATCTGGTATGTGGTGCATGGGTTGGCGGCGAGTATCGTGCCATCCATTTCCGTACAGGCGAACTGGGACAAGGCAGCCGTACGGCACTCCCCATTTGCGGTCAGTTCTTCGAATCCGTACTCAGCGATCCGAAATTCAAACAGTATCACGGTAAATTCTCCGGGCCGCAGGATGTCAGTATCCTGAGTAATATGTATGAAGGCGTCAGCAACTATGAACCCATCGACAGTCTTGATGAGGATAGCATAGGTGGCTATGAGGAGCAACCTATTGCTGAAGAAAAAGTTGACAGCACCTCAAATTAGTTAAAAACGTCAAAAAACCTATTATCGGCAAAAATCATCTCGAAATAGATAAATATAGGCTCTTTAAGGTTTAAAGGATGTTAAATATCAATATTGTGCTCCCACACAATAAAAAACGATAAAAAAAGTTTAAGAAAAATTTGTGAAGTCCAAAATTTTTCCATACCTTTGCATCGTTATCCTGAAAACAATCTTTTTACCTTAAAAGAACTAATACCTATTGAAGATAAGGCGATTGGCTGTGAAGCCCGTCGCTTTCGCTTTTTATATACCTCGTCTTTTTACTTTTTTCGCCTTTTACTTTCTTACCTTTTGACTTTTTATTATCTTTGCATGCAGAAAGAAAATAAATATGAAGACAGAACTGATACTGGTTGGTCGCACCACCGACAAACATTTCGCCGCAGGCATCACCGACTATGCAGAGCGCATTAATCATTATATGCCCTTCAACATCATTACTATCCCCGAGTTGAAGAACACGAAGAACCTATCCGAGGAGCAACAGAAGACAGCTGAAGGCGAGCTCATCCTCAAGCAGATACAGCCACAGGACACCGTGGTGCTGCTTGATGAGCACGGCAAGGAGCCTCGCAGCATCGAACTGGCTTCATGGCTTGAGCGGAAACGCAATACGGCCCGCCGACTTGTCTTTATCATCGGCGGACCGTATGGATTCTCTCCTGCTGTCTATCAGCGTGCCAACGAACAACTGTCGCTCTCACGCCTCACGTTCTCGCACCAAATGGTGCGCCTCGTCTTCACAGAGCAGCTTTATCGTGCTTGTACCATCATCAAAGGCGAACCTTATCATCATGAATAGGTAGCGTTATTTTCACGCTCTTCATGCCTGGCGCAGACGCCGTCACCGTCACCACGCCTTTCTCTCCACGCTTTGAGCGCAGAATCACCGTACACGTACCGTTAAAGAGGCTACGCTTATTACCTACGAGCATCTCGTCAGAGTTGATATCGCCATTCACCACACCTACAATCTCCGCAGGTCCTTCTACCGTGAATGTCACCTCGCCTTGTGCCGTCTGCACCCTGCGTCCCTTCTTATCCACAGCCACAATCTGCACATGCTGCAGATCCATGCCGTCGGCCTGCCACTTACTATTGTCGGCCTCAGCCTTCAGGCGCACAGCCTCGCTGGTTGTCTCTATCTGATGACGAGCCACCTCGCGTCCGTTTGTCCTTGCAATAGCCACCAACTTACCAGGATGATATTCTACGTTATTCCAACGAATCTGGTTTCTCATCTTCGCATCCTTCAGGTTGTTCTGCTTCTTGCCCAGACTCTTTCCGTTGAGCACCAGCTCCACCTCGTCAGCATTCGTATAGGTAACAAGCGACAGCGTCTGTCCCTCTACCCTGTTCCAATGGTCACTCATGCCGTCGCTACCCGTCTGCACGCCGTTCCACATCATGTCACCCTTCTTCTCTATCACACCGATGTGCACCACAGGCTCCTCAGGTTTAAAGAAGCTCTTCATGTAAAATGCCTTTGGCTTCGGATTCAGTTCCATGTCGAACACGCCCTGGCTCCATCCCTTTGCAGGCCATCCCTGACTCTCGCCCAAATAGTCGATAGCGCCCCAGTAGGCCAATCCTATCACCTTCTCCAGATCCATCTCAAAGAAGTTCTGTCCCATAGCAGCCACAGAAGCCTCACTCTGGTAGAACTTCATCCAGGGGAAACGGTGTCCGTCGCCAGGGAAGTACATATATCGATAGTTGTACGCCTGCACATCCGTAACCATAGCCAAGTCGCAAGGCAGCGAATCCGTCTGCCAGTTGCGATAGCGCGGATGCATCGCCACGGTGACCAGTCGTGTAGAATCGTAACGCTGAATCAGCGTCTTCATCAGTTTATACATCGTTACGCCAAAATCATTATACGGCTGATTGGGATCCTGCTGAAGTTCGTTACCTAAGCTCCACATCACCACACTGGGAGAGTTTCTGTCGCGCTTCACCCATTCCGGCACATCCTTCTGCCACAGCGCCTCGAAAGCCGCACGTCCACCCGTATGCTGACGCGTCCACTTATCGTATAGTTCATCCACCACTAAGATGCCGTTCTCGTCGCACAGCTCTATAAACTCCCTGCTGTAGGGGTTGTGACTCGTACGGATATGATTCATGCCATACTGCTTCATCAGCTTGATGCGCTTCTCGATAGCCTTGGGATAGGCAGCAGCACCCAGCGCTCCCAACGAGTGATGGTTGGCATAGCCCTTCAGCAGCACCTTCTTGCCGTTAAGCAGAAGTCCGTAATCAGGCGTAATCTCTATGGTACGGATACCAAAACGCTCCTGGTATTTGTCCACCTCAATCCCTTTCTCGTTGTATAGCGTTGCCTCAATAGTATACAGGTTCGGCTGCTCCGTGTCCCACAGTTGCGCATTCGGAATCTCCACCTCTACCAACTGCTGTTCCACGATACGCGTAGGCGTTGAGCGACGCATCTCTACCCTGCCCTTGTACACCTCCTGTCCCTGCGGATCAAAGATGCGCAGGCTCACGGGTATCTTCTTATCACGCCCCCTGACGTTCACCTCTGCCGAGATGCTTACGAATCGGTTATCGCGTGTCGTGATCTGCAACGGATAGCGCTCAAAGAAGAGGTCGCGGTTGGTGCTTACCAACTTCACATCACGAAACAGTCCGCCACCAGTGTACCAGCGCGAGTTACCCGGTTCACGTGTATCGGCACAGACAGCTATCACATTGTCCTGACCAAACTTCAGTTCGTTGGTTACGTCAATCTGGAAGCCCACGTAGCCATAGTCAGTGCCCCCCACATGCTTACCGTTCACGTAGACGTCGCCCACATACATGATGCCACCGAAGTCCAACAACAGTCGGCGTCCCTTCAGCGAATCGGCAGGCGCCAGGTGTAGCCTGTACCAACCCTTGCCCATCTCCTTGAAGGCACGGCTCGACAGTCGGCTCTTGATGTTTGCCGCAGGGTCGTCATTATCCGCCTTCTCACCCACGGCAGGAGCCACCCACGGCTGTTCTATCTGGAAGTCATGAGGCACGTTTACTTTTCGCCATTTCTCATCATTCAGCCCTACAGCAGCACCGTTCTCTACGTCACCAGCCTGGAAACGCCAACCGAAGTTCAGCAACTCTACACTTCGCTGAGCCATAGCCGACCCAACGCCCATCATACCTAGCGCCAGCAAAGTCAATAATAAGTTTCTTTTCATTTAGATTTGTTTTGTTTCTAGTTTTGGTTGCAAAGTTACATATTTTTTTTGCACTTTTTCCATAATTTATGCTTTAAATGATAGATTTTTTGTTACTTTTGCATGCAAAATTGATTCATACAGGAATAAGATTCCTCATTTTATATTAGCCATTAAAAAAAGTATACCGTTTATGAAATCAAAACATTTTCTGATGACAGCAGTCTTTGGATGCGCCATGATGTTGATGATGACGTCGTGTAGTAAAGACGAAGACAATTCTACAGAGGGTGTTCAGGCGTCAATTATCGTCAACACCGCTGCACTCTACGATGAGTTGGGTTATAGGAGCGAGATGTCCCAAATGATTGCTAATGGCATGCTCACCATCACAGACAGCATACTGATTTACGACAACACAGGCAAACTGCTTGTCAAACAAGGTATAGAAACCACAGAATTAAAAGGTTTGAACTTTAACTTAAATAGCGTGCCAGAAGGCCAATACACCCTTGTACTTTGGCAGTCTGCCTACGCAACATCTGGCGGAAGATTCTGGACAGTCTCTGGCGATTCACTGCTCTCTACCCTCAGTATCCAGAAAAATGCCAAAGCGATTCCCTTTTCCGGTGCTCTCGGTTACTACGCCAGCAATATTACCATTGACAAGAACCTGAACATGACTATCACGCCGAAACTGATGGGAACAAAGGTGCACTTCAAAATTGAAAACTACACCCCCGATTGCGAATATGACTATATCACCACTACCATTGAGCCTGAGTATGATATCGTAGGACGCTATCTTGACCCGAACCGTTCCGAAGAAGACTGCTGGATCAAGGATACCGTTACAAGCAAAGTGCATTACCTGAGTTACATGAACCAGGAAATGCCTGAATTCGACTATATTGTTCTGGCTCATGGCGATAATATCAAAATGAACCTGTGTGCAAAATTCAGTGAGGAAAAAAATAAGGAAATGATTACCAACAAGGAGAAACCCGAGGTTGTTAATATTCACATGCCACAAAACCACCTAAAGATAAACTATGGTGAGGACTACACCTTCTATTACGATATTGCCCGTTCTACATGGCAACCATTCTTCTTTGGTACCACCGAAGACTTTAAGGTATGGAAAGCAGATCGCGATGCTGGCTTGCTAGTCTTTAACCCACTGCTGAAGTGGGGATGTAGCTACCAGGAAGTTCTGGATCATGTAAGAAAGACCAAGAATTTCTGGACGATTACCTACGCATATGAAGATATGTATATTAACAATCTCTTCGGAGACGACAAAATAGGATATCAGAAATTCGTGGTAGCCAATGATTTACTTGAGACCTATTTCTTCAGGAAATCAGAAGATGGCCAGAGCAGTCTGTATCTTGTGGTTTGCCACAGTTGGTGGGGAAATACTTCCGAAGAAATTGCTATCAACGGACTTTTGGCTAAGGGCTATGAATATGCTGGTAAGATTCAATTGCCAGATGAGACGGAACCCCTTGACGTTTATTACTCTCCGGACAGAAAGGTCATAGCGAAGCTTAAGCACAATAATATAGGGTCTTGGTTATTCTATCTTTCACCTATCGAACAATAAGAAAACGGAAATCCGTGTAGTCAAATGATTACACGGATTTTCTTTATAAAGCGAAGCTTGCCAATCCTCAGGGAGGAACTGCCTGTTCCTCAAGGCGGAGCTGCCTGTTCCTCCCCGAGGAACAGGCAGCTCCGTAAACCCACCAATAGAGTATCAAAAAATGTCTGTTACTTATACAGCGAGATATTCACGTTCTTCTTCGTGATATTCTTACTATATTGGAAAGTAGCATCATGACGTGCAGAGATGTAGATATTCTCAAGGTTGATGCCGTCGATAGGCATCTCTGGCAGTCCGTTAAACTCCATCGCGAAGCCGGCATGATAGCAATTGATGTTGCGAATATCAATGTTACGGAAGATGGGAGTCTCCTCAGTTACAGGCATAGCAACAACTTCTTTCTGATTGTCACCATCAGCCAAAGCTTCAGCTACAGATTTCCCACCATAATACATATTGAATGTGAGGGCATAGGTAGCAATGTCGCTCATCGAGATACCATCGATAAAAATGTTCTCTACAATGCCGCCGCGTCCACGGGTGGACTTAAAGCGCAGGCCTACATCGGTACCCACGAACTGACAGTTCTTGACGGAGATATTCCTGACGCCGCCACTCATCTCAGAACCAACAACAAAGCCACCGTGACCAGCAAAGACAGTACAACCGTCAACCACCACATTCTCACAGGGACGTGCTCGACGACGCCCATCGGCATCCTTACCGCTCTTGATGCAGATACCATCGTCGCCGGCATCGAAACGTGAATTAATAATCAAGGCGTTCTTACACGACTCCAAATCTAGCGCATCGCCATTTTGGGCATAGGCAGGATTGCGCACCAATACCTGATCGATAATGATATTCTCGCACATCAGCGGATGAAGGTTCCATGCAGGGGAGTTCTGGAAGATGACGCCCTGAAGCAGCACGTTCTTACAGTTTACGAGGCTCACCATCACAGGACGCAGAAAACGCTTAACAGCCAGCCATTCCTCCTCGGTCTGAGCATTCGGTACATTCAAATTGGCTCCCTGTTCGCCCTTGGCATAGCCCTCGGAGGGCACCCAGTAGTCTTTCTTCATCTCCACGCCACCAAACTGTGTAAAAAGGCGCTTCCAATGACTCTCGGTGACCTTGGCTCTCTTCACAGGTCGCCAGTACTGACCGTTGCCATCGATGACGCCTTCGCCCGTGATGCTGATATTCTCAGCACCGTTGGCACTCAGGGGCGACTGGCATCGACGAGTGTCAAGTCCCTCGAACGAGGTCTTAATCAGAGGATAGAGATTCTCGTCAGGAGCAAAGAGCACTACGGCTCCCTTTTCCAAGTGGAAGTCAATATTCGACTTCAGCACAATAGGTCCCGTGAGCCACACGCCACGAGGCACGATGAGATGTCCCCCACCCTGCTGGCTCAACGCATCGATGGCTTTTGCAAAGGCATCGGTACAAAGACTAGAGCCTGTCGGGTCGGCCTTAAAGTCGGATAGCAAGACCTGACGATTGGGAATCTTTGGAGCCTTAATTTGCTGCATGGCAAACGGCAGATTAGCTGTATATTTCTTGTAAGGATTGGCTGCAAACACACACAAAACGAATGTCAACAGGAAGAGAGTCAGAATGTTTCGCTTCATTTTTGATTTCACTTTTAGTTATTAGTTAGTGGTGCAAAGGTAAGCAAAAAATCAATAATCACAGCATAATTTGATATTTTTTTGAGCGTTCATGAATGGATTATCACAGAAAAATGGTAATTTTGCCATCGAATAGGACGTTTTTGTATATGACAGAACATTTTGAATTCACCATAGAAGAAAGAGAATTGACCCTTAATCTTTATTCCGAGCTGAAGGAAAAGATTGCACTATCGCTGGAGGAAGATGACGAGAGCCATTTACGCAGCCACCTGCTTCATGCCATTGAGCAGAACCTAGTCAGGCGCGACGTGTTTGGTCTCAACCCCATCGTAAGTAGCTTGCAAACGGCACTACTGGTAGTCGATGAAATAGGACTAAAGCGCGATGCAGTGATAGCTGTGCTGCTGAACCCCATCGTTGAGGCAGACTTCCTGACTGTCGACGAAGTGAGTGCGTCCTATGGTTTACCCGTAGGAAGAATTCTCCACGGCCTGCAACGCATACAGGAGTTGTATCAGAAAAATCCCGTCATCGAGAGCGAGAACTTCCGTAACCTGCTACTCTCGTTTGCTGAGGATATGCGCGTCATTCTGATTATGATTGCCGACCGCGTGAACCTGATGCGACAAATTCGTGATACCGACAACGAGGAAGCTAAGCGGAGGGTGAGCGAAGAGGCGGCCTATCTCTATGCACCACTGGCTCACAAGTTGGGTCTTTACAAGATGAAGAGTGAGCTCGAGGATCTTTCGTTGAAATACCTAGAGCACGATGCCTACTACCATATCAAGGAGAAGCTGAATGCTACCAAGGAGGCTCGCGATGCCTATATCAGCCAGTTCATCGGACCTATCGAGAAGAAGCTCAAGGATGCTGGATTAAAATTCCACATGAAGGGCCGTACCAAGAGCATTCACTCTATCTGGCAGAAGATGAAGAAGCAGAAATGCGAGTTCGAGGGCGTTTACGACCTCTTTGCTATCCGCATCATCATAGACTGTGAACCAGAGAAAGAGAAACAACAATGTTGGCAAACCTTTGCCATCATCACAGATATGTACACCTCGAACCCCAAGCGAATGCGCGACTGGCTTAGCGTGCCAAAATCAAATGGCTACGAGAGTCTGCACATCACCGTGCTGGGACCTGAGAAGAAATGGGTGGAAGTGCAGATTCGCACGGAAAGAATGGACGAGGTAGCCGAACGAGGCATTGCTGCCCACTGGCGCTACAAAGGCGTAAAGGCCGAGGGCGGCGGAATGGACGAATGGCTCAACGGCATCCGTCAGATGCTGGAGAGTGCCAGCGGTATGGAGGCGATGGACCAATTCCGCATGGATCTCTACGACGATGAGATATACGTCTTCACCCCTAAGGGCGATCTATTGAAGTTCCCCAAAGGCGCTACGGTGCTGGATATGGCCTACCACATCCACTCAAAGGTGGGATCGGCTTGCACAGGCGCACGTATTAATAATAAGGTGGTGACCTTCCGTCAAGAGCTACATTCGGGCGACCAAGTGGAGATTCTGACATCATCAACCCAATATCCCAAGCAGGAATGGCTCAACATCGTCAAAACATCAAGGGCTAAAGCAAAGATTCGCCTGGCGCTAAAAGAAACGCAGCAAAAAGAGGCGCTGATGGTAAAGGAGATGCTGGAGCGTAAGTTCAAAAACCGCAAGATAGAGCAGGATGAGAGTCTGATGATGCGCACCATGAAGAAACTGGGATACAAAGAGGCCAGCGACTTCTATCGTGACATTGCCCACGAAGCACTCGACGTGCAAATGGTGTTCGACAAATACCTGGAGTTGCAACAGGGCGAGAAGGTCATCACTGGCGACAATCTGGCACGTTCAGCAGAGGAGTTTGTGCTAGAGGATTCGCACTTTGCACCAATGGCCAATCAGAACTCGGATGATGTGCTGGTGATCGGACAGGATTTGAAAGGCGTTGACTATCAACTAGCCAAATGCTGTAATCCTATCTACGGCGATCAGGTCTTTGGATTCGTCACCATCAGCGGCGGCATTAAGATTCACCGTTGCGACTGTCCCAATGCCCCAGAGATGCGTCGTCGTTTCGGCTATCGCATCGTGAAAGCCAAGTGGAGCGGAAAGGGCTCTTCACAGTATGCTATCACCCTACGTATCATAGGAAATGACGACCTGGGCATCGTCAATAATCTCACCTCGATTATTTCGAAGGACGAGAAACTGATACTGCGCAACATCAACATCGACTCGAACGACGGACTCTTCCGCGGTACGCTCACCATTATGATTAACGACAACACAAGATTGGAGGCGCTCATTAAAAAACTACGCACAGTAAAGGGCGTCAAACAAGTAGAAAGAATATAAAGATATGACACAAAAATTCGTAACCTTCGGAGAACTATTGCTCCGCTTTTCAAAACTAGACCATCAACGATTGTCGCAAGGCGACTATTTCACCAGCAAATATGGAGGCAGCGAGGCTAATGTTGCCGTTTCGCTGGCTACACTAGGTAACCACGTGCAGTATATCACCCGACTGCCCAACACACCCGTAGGGCATGCTGGTGCACAGAACCTGATGCAGTTGGGTGTTGACTGTAGGCACATTCAATGGGGAGGCCAGCGCATTGGCACATACTATATGGAACCTGCTGCTGGTATGCGCTCGGCAAAGGTCATATATGACAGGGCAAACTCAGCCAGTTCAGAACTAAAGCCTGGCATGATACCTTGGCGAGAAATACTGAAGGATGCCAGCGTACTCCACGTGTCAGGCATCACCGCTGCCATCTCACAGAGTTCAGCAGATGCCACCTTCGAGGCTCTCGACATTGCCGATGAACTTGGGGTCAAGGTAGCTTTCGACATCAACTACCGCAAGAACCTGTGGCAATATGGTGCCGATCCTCGCGAAACGCTGAAGCGAATGCTCTCGCGCTGCGACCTGATGTTTGGCGATGCCATCGAGTTTGAATGGATCTGCCAGCGCAAGCAACCTCCCTTCACTGCTACCGACAGCCATTTTGAGATGCAGATGGACGAATATCGCGAATGGTTTGACGACCTGCATCGCGAGTTCCCCCGTTGTAGGAAATGGCTCATGGGTATGCGTAACATGGTGGCATCAAGCCATCACCTCCTCACCGCCCTGCTCTTCACTAGCGACGACGGTCAGAACTACAACCTGCTAAAGGCACCTATCCACGATATCAACGGAGTGGTAGACCCTTCTGGCGTAGGCGATGCCTTCATGGCAGGACTGTTGCATAGTGTCTATGCATATCCTGGCGATGACCAGCTGCAACTGAATTATTCGTTAGCTGCATCGGCATTGAAGAACACCATTCCTGGCGACTTCAACCTGTCGAACGACGAAGAGATCAAAAGGGTGATTTACGACAAAACCGTCAAGATAAAGGAGTATATTTAAACAAAAGCATAGGAAAATTTGGCTGTTTCCTTACAATTTGCTACCTTTGCAAACAATTTATTAGTTAAGTCTCCCGTCATACCCTCGAGCAGGGTGTGAGTGCGCCAAAAAGAAGACGGTGGTGAGCACCAAGCGTCCGGCTCTCGTGCAGGGCTGGCATGGTACACAGAGATAAGTATAACATTAAAACATAATATTATTATGGCACAAATGAATTTTGGTGGCGTTATCGAAACTGTAGTCACCAGCAAGGAGTTCTCACTCGACAAAGCACGTGAAGTATTGAAAGACGAAGTCATCGCTGTTATCGGTTATGGCATTCAAGGACCTGGACAGGCCTGCAACCTGCGCGACAATGGATTCAACGTTATCGTTGGTCAGCGTCAGGGCAAGACTTACGACAAAGCCGTAGCTGACGGATGGGTACCTGGCAAGACCCTTTTCTCTATTGAAGAGGCTGCCGAAAAAGGCACCATCCTCTGTATGTTGCTAAGCGATGCTGGTCAGATTCAGGTTTGGCCTACCATTAAGAAATATCTGAAGCCCGGCAAGACACTGTACTACAGCCACGGCTTCGCTATCAACTGGAGCGATCGTACCGGCGTTGTTCCTCCAAAGGATGTTGACGTTATCATGGTAGCTCCTAAGGGTTCTGGTACTTCTCTTCGCACCA
>CAZIKA010000017.1:0-25713 GCA_964539705.1 uncultured Prevotella sp.
CTTTTGTCTGCTATGACCAAGCCCGTCAATGGTACCTTAAAGACTTTTGAAGAGATTAATATGGGTTGGGGCACCATGATGTATTCCACCCGCCTGCCAGAAATCACTTCACAGAGCGTGCTCACAGGAGAGTTCCACGACTTTGCACAGGTGTTTATCGACAAAAAGTATATCGGTAAGATTGACCGCGTGAAGAACGAGAAATCACTTACCATCCCAGCTGTTAAGAAGGGAGCTGAACTGATTATTGTTGTCGAAGGCATGGGTCGCATCAACTTCGGTCGAGCCATCAAGGACTTCAAGGGTATTGTCGGTAATGTCACACTGACCACAGAGACCGATGACGTGGAGATGGTGTTGACACCAAAGAACTGGACAAACGTGGCCATCCCCGATGACTACGAGACAGCAAAGAAAGCCCTTGATATGGTTAAGGGTGTTAATGATCGAGTGGCTTCCGGTGAGGTGAAAGGAAGTGTTCCAGGACTTGCCTTAACACAGGGTTATGAAGGCTCCAAGAAGCTTGCTGACATCATGAAGCCTGGCTACCATCGTGGTTACTTCAACCTGAAGAAGGTGGGCGATACCTTCCTGAACTTCGAGACATGGGGCAAGGGACAGGTGTATGTGAACGGTCACGCCATGGGTCGCATCTGGAGCATCGGTCCGCAACAGACGCTCTACGTGCCTGGCTGCTGGCTGAAGAAAGGCAAGAACGAGGTCATCGTGCTCGATGTGGTTGGTCCTAAGGAGGCTGTTGTCTGGGGACAGGCAGAGCCTGAGCTGAACAAGCTGCAGCTCGAAAAGTCGAACAAGCACAACAACATTGGCGACAAGCCCGATCTGAACAGCGCTACACCCGTAGCCACTGGTGCTTTTAAGGCTGGCAATGGTTGGCAGACCATCAAGTTCGACAAGATGAGCAAGGGTCGCTACCTCGCCATCGAGTGTCTCTCTACCCAGAAGGACGGCGACCGCGTAGCCATCGCAGAGCTCTATCTGCAGGGCACCGACGGCAAGCGCATCTCTCGTGAGCCCTGGAAGACGAAGTACGCCAACTCTGAGGATGAGAACGGCAACCACCTAGGCGACAAGGTCTTCGACCTGCAGGAGTCCACCTACTGGCAGACGGAGAAGGGTGCCTCGGCTCCTCACCTCCTCGTCATCGACCTAGGCTCTGAGCAGAGCATCAAGGCCCTTGAGTATCTGCCTCGCGCAGAACAGGGAGCGCCCGGCAGTGTAAAGAATTTCAAGATATATCTTTATTAAAAAAACATAAAATGGTCGGTAATTCTAGTTACCGGCCATTTTTGTCCAATAATTCTTTTGGTAATTGTTCAAAAATACGTATCTTTGCACATAAAATAAACTAAAATCACAATATGGAAAAGATACAAGAGACTAATTTTCAGAACATTAAGCGTGTTTGTGGCGACAATTTCCTTAGTGACAATCTTATTCTACTTGAGAATATTGGAGATGTTCCCCTACCCGATTCTCCCCGCCGCACCAATTTGATTATCGTCGGTCTGTGTACCAAGGGTAGTGCCCGCTATACGGTAGATGCCCGTGAGTTCTCCGTGAATACCGGCGAGGCATTCATCGTTTCGGAGCGCCATATCATCGATAAGTTCCTGTTGTCACCAGATTTCGTAGCACCCAGCATTGTCGTTTCTGTAGACTTCTTCCATGAGATTATCCATAACGTCAGCGAGATGTCGGCATTGTTCCTCTATTCACGTAATCATCCCGTGATGCGTTTCAACCGCAAGGAACAAGAAGTATTCCAGAGTTATTTCCACGTGATGCGCCTGCGTCTGAAGGACAAGAGCAACCACTTCCTGAAGCAGCTCATCAGCACGCTGATGTTGGCTATGTTCTATGATCTGAGTAATGTGATCTATCACAGCAAACAGGAACAGCCCTACCATATGTCGCGTCCCGATGCCATCTTTACCCAGTTCATCAAGATGGTAGAAGAAAACTGTAGGACGGAGCGTCGCGTCAGTTGGTATGCCAAACAGCTCTGCATCACCCCCAAATACCTATCGGAGACGGTGAAACAGGTGAGCAAGCGCACCCCTAACGAATGGATTGACAATTATGTCACTTCCGAGATTCGCGTGTTACTCAAGAACACCACGAAGAGTATCAAGGAAATCACCAAGGAGCTGAATTTCCCCAACCAGTCGTTCCTGGGGAAATACTTCAAGGAGAATGTGGGCATGAGTCCCTCGAAATATCGCAAGTCGTAAGGCCTACAGGTAGCCCTGCTGCTTCAAATCAGAAGCCACATCGCAAAGTTCCTGATACCACTGCTCACCAAAGCGGCGCACCAGTGGACCTTTTAAGAACTGATATACGGGAAGGTGAAGAGCCTTCCCTTTTTCGCGCCCACACTTACAGATATCCCAGCGATGATAATTCAAAGCCACTGTGCCATCCGAGAATGTTTTTTCGCGGATAGGATAAAGGGCACAACTGATGGGCTTACATTTCTTTTCAAGGGCGCAAAGGCAACAGTGTCTGACGGCTTTTCCGTCAGATAACTTCAAGTCATCATAGAAAGTAAACACGCAATCCTTACCCCCTACGATACTCGTGACAAGGTCGCCCTCCTGATCGGTATAAGCCACCCCCTGTTTATCAATGACAGCTTGCGCAGACGCGCTAAGTTTGCTCCACACATCATCAACGCTGTTTTCTATCTCCATCACCTCGTCGAGCGTTACAGGAGCACCCGCATCGCCCTCAACGCAACATGCGCCTTTGCAAACCTCAAGGTCGCAACAAAACTCTTCCGTAAGGATGTCCGACGAAATGAGTACGCCATCAATCTCCAATATCGGTGGAATCTGTCTTACCATACAATTGGTTCTAATCCATTTTCCTGCAGATACGCATTGCAACGAGAGAACTGATGCTGCCCGAACCATCCACCACGATTAGCACTAAGAGGCGACGGGTGAACCGACTCCAACACCAGGTTCTTCTGTTTATCAATCATATAAGCCTTGGAACGGGCAAAACCGCCCCAGAGCATATACACCAGATGCTCACGCTCTGTGGCAAGCGCCTTGATAGCAGCATCCGTGAAGTTCTGCCAACCCAGTGTGCTGTGACTATTCGCCATGTGGGCACGCACCGTCAGCGTGGCGTTGAGCAGCAATACGCCCTGCTCTGCCCAGCGTGTCAAGTTACCTGTTGTGGGCACAGGCGTACCAAGGTCATCTTGTATCTCCTTAAAGATATTGATTAGAGAAGGTGGGAACACCACACCATCCTGCACAGAGAAACTCAAGCCGTGAGCTTGTCCTGGCTCGTGATAGGGATCCTGTCCGATAATCACCACTTTCACCTTATCAAACGGACACAGGTTGAAAGCATTAAATATCAGCTTTCCTGGGGGATAGCAAGCACCAGCCGCATACTCTTGACGTACCTTTGCAGTCAGTCCTTCGAAGTAAGGCTTTTCGAATTCGCCCTGCAAATGCTGTTTCCACGATTCCTCTATCTGTACGTTCATAGCAATTTGTAAATAGCGTCAGTCATCTCCTGCGGCAGAGCCATGCGGGGATCATCGCTATGCGCATTGATAGCCTCCAAAAAATGAGGCATCTCTTGTTGATATACTTCCTTCATGTGGTTATTCGATGCGTTACCATGCGTAAACGAATAGGTAACGTTAGCCAGTCGGTCGGCTAGCTTTAGGAAGGGAGCATAAGGTGTTTCGCGAATGCCTTGATAGTAATGCTCACCAGCACGCTCGGCACGGGTGCGTCCTTTATCGTTGGTCAGCGCATACACCATCTCTGCTGCCATGTAAGCCTGATTGTCATCCATAAAGAGACGAGCCGCCTTCGTCACATCGTTATACGTCATTCGCGCATCCTCGATGCTGTCGTGATAGAAAGCACCAAAGAAAAGAGGTACGAAATCGTGCTCGTTCTGGCACACGAGGTGTCCATACTTGAATACGGAGTCAGCCACCATGTCAAGGTGGAACCCGTAAGGGTGCACCTTGTCATAGTGCTGGTTCACACTCTCGTGCAACATGTGTGCACGGTCTCTTACCTCTTCTATATCAAGCTTGTGCTTTTCAATACAAGCCTGAAACTCCTGTTGAGTCATTAGTCACAAATCAGGTTCTCACCAGTCATATCCTTAGGCTGCTCCAATCCCATGATATGCAGAATAGAAGGAGCCACATCAGCCAGACGACCATCCTTAACAGTAGCCGAGTTATTGTCGGTCACATAGATGAAAGGAACAGGGTTCAGCGAGTGAGCGGTGTTGGGGGTGCCGTCAGCATTGATAGCGTTATCAGCATTACCGTGGTCAGCAATGATGATAGCCTCATAGTCGTTAGCCTTGGCAGCCTCGATAACAGCCTCTACGCAGTGGTCAACAGCCCATACAGCCTTAGCGATGGCGTTATAAACACCCGTATGACCCACCATGTCACCATTAGCGAAGTTGACCACGATGAAATCGTACTTATTCTCGTTGATAGCAGCCACCAGCTTATCCTTCACCTCGTAAGCGCTCATCTCGGGCTTCAAGTCGTAGGTAGCCACCTTGGGAGAAGGAACGAGGATACGATCCTCACCCTCATAAGGAGCCTCGCGACCACCGTTGAAGAAGAAGGTGACGTGAGCGTACTTCTCGGTCTCGGCAGTATGCAACTGCTTCTTACCCTGCTGAGAGAGGTATTCGCCGAGGGTATTCTCCACGTTCTCCTTGGGGAAGAGGATGTTTACACCAGTGAAGTTTGCATCGTATGGGGTCATGCAGTAGTACTGCAGTCCGGGAATCGTCTTCATACCCTGCTCAGGCATATCCTGCTGAGTCAGTACTACGGTGAGCTCCTTAGCACGGTCGTTACGGAAGTTGATGAAGATAACCACATCGCCCTCCTCAATACAACCATTCACGCTACTGTTGTGGATAGGCTTGATGAACTCGTCGGTAACGCCATCAGCATAGCTCTCCTCTACGGCCTTCACCATATCGGTAGCCTGCTTACCAGTACCATTCACGATGAGGTCATAACCTTCCTTCACGCGCTCCCAACGCTTGTCGCGGTCCATTGCATAAAAACGACCTACGATTGAAGCGATTGCTGCGTCGTTGTCAGCGCATACCTTTGTCACCTGCTCAATGAAGCCCTTACCGCTTTTGGGGTCGGTATCACGACCGTCCATGAAACAGTGAACGAAAGTCTGGTTCTTCAAACCATAGTGCTTACCTACCTCGATGAGTTTGAACAGATGATCCAAAGAAGAGTGTACACCACCGTCAGAGCAAAGGCCCATCAAGTGCAACTTCTTGTTGTTCTCCTTGGCGTAGGTATAAGCAGCCTTCACCTGAGGATTCTCTACGATAGAGCCATCCTTGCAGGCACGGTTAATCTTCACGAGGTCCTGATAAACAATACGTCCGGCACCGATATTGAGGTGACCAACCTCTGAGTTACCCATCTGTCCGTCGGGCAAACCAACATCCTCGCCAGAGGCCTGAAGTTGTGAGTGAGCCGAAACGGCTGTGAGATAATCCAAATAAGGAGTAGGCGTATTATAAATCACGTCGCCTTTACCGTGCTGACCGATTCCCCATCCATCGAGAATCATCAATAATGCTTTCTTTGCCATAATTATTTATAATGCTTAATTCTTAATGCTTAATTCTTAATGTTTAATATTTAATGTTTAATGTTATAGTCTTATCAGCGTTGAGCCTGTTGTTGCCTTATTGCCAGTATTCAACTGCACAGCATAAACGCCATGAGGTAATGACGAGAGGTCGACACTCGTACCTTGTTCTGTGAGCAGCAGTCGGCCGTCAGTGCTATACACCCTTAATTCCGTCTGTTGCGATGGTATCGCAACAAACTCAACAGAGAGCTTTCGTCCGTTCAGGCGGAAGGCGGCCTGCTGGGGCTGTGCTGCCGTGATGCCCTCAATCTTATCGATACCCAGGATATAGCACAGGCCGCGATAAGCATCTACCTCACCATAGCCATACTGGTTATTGGGATACTGCAGCTCACTATCAGGTTGACGTGAAGAGGCCGCAATCACCTCTTTGATCTTTGCCGTTGTCAGTGTGGGGTCAGCCTGCATCCATAGGGCTATCGTTCCCGTCACCGCAGGTGCTGACATTGAGGTGCCTGTCTGCGCCAGCGTTACGAAGTAACCACCATATTCTTGCTCATACTCTGTATCGAGTATGCCTATCAACCACGCTGCATACTGCATATCAGTAGTCTCGTTCACAAAGTTATTATATGCCGATACGACATTCACGCCAGGAGCGCACACATCAGGTTTTATCTGTCCATTCAACGTAGGTCCTACCGACGATGATTTTGCCAGATAGCCCTCACCCTTCGTACTCTCGTAAGGTGTCAGGTCAGTAGGTGTAGCCACCCCACCCTGCGAGGCATACTTATTTGCCATCGTTACAATCTTCAGACGGTGAGCGATGTTTCCAACGGTTACCACTTCATTCATCTGGGCAGGCCAAGTCATAGAATAGCCATCCTGAGCCAGCGCATGATTGGCCACATACTGTGCTGGCACATTCTCCAACTGTGCGCAGAGGGCATCGGCATAAATCCAAGCATCACCCTCACCCTTAATGGTGACAAGTACACGCTCAGAAGTAGCAAAGGATGCCAGACCTGCTGTGATATAAATCACATCATAGCCATCGCCCGTCTTTCCGCGATACTGTACCGTCAGTCTCTTGCTGCCCATTGTCAGAGTCGTCTGACTCGCCAGTTCTGTACCCGACATCGACACCTCACCTTTATTGGTTTTATAGGTACTGTCCATATATCGCAGTTGCAAGGTCTGCGTAGGCAGCATCTTCACCTCGATACCGAAGTAGGTACCATATTGCTCGTCCTCATTGAACCACACGCCAGCACCACCTTCTGTCAATGTAGCCTCTTTGTGTGCAAAACGAGAAGTACCTCCCGCATTACCAGAAGCCACTACAAGGGCACGGCCTGGTTCACTAAGCAACGTCCGGATAGCCTCTTCCTCCAGTTGGCGACTGTCTACAAAGCTCATTGCATCGCCCATACTGAAGTTGATGACGCACGGTTTCTGCTGCGTCTTAGCATAGTCAAAGATATCAGAGAAAGCCTTGATAGCCTGAGAAGAGTTCAATCCGCTCGATGAAATCTCCGAATTGATTGCACCCTCAGCAATATCTGCCTCAGGAGCAATTCCCTGATAAAAGACATCGTTGATATCGTTTACCCTGCTGCCAGCTGCAATACCAGCCACATGTGTGCCATGTAACATGGTAGCTGCGTCGCTACTATGCATAGCGGCAACAACAGCTTCCGAACCATTATAGGTCTTGTTGGCTACATAGTCGGCAGCCCACTGGATACGGGTCTTGCCTTGTGCATCACGGAAAAAGGGATTGACGTAGTCGAAGCCAGCGTCCACGATACCTACCACCACATCCTTACCCTTATAGGCCTGAATGCCCTCAGTAGCAGAGCCAGCATTCACGCGATCGGCTCCAATCTGCTGTGGCACGTTGTCGAGCATCGGTCTTGGCATACGCTCTGCCTCCAGTCGCTCCACCTGTTCATCATGGGCTAATGCTAGCAGTTGACTAACGGGTACACTCACGATGAGTACCCTGCCAATACATCTTTCTATCTGCATATCATACTGCGCTTTCAGGCGTAGCGTGTCGGCAGACTCCGTCAGTTTTGCCAGCAGTTCCATCCGCTGAACGTCCCCTGATTGCTGTTCAGAAGATCTTGACAGCATCTGTCCCTTCTGTGTTTGAAGGAATAGCGCCAACTGGGGCGACAACTTCTCTACTGTAACCTGCTTCTGAGCCATAGCCACTACAGCGAGCAACGTGAAAAAGAGTAATGATATCTTTCTTCTCATTCTTGTGTTTACACCTTATTTATATATAAAGCGGGTGCAAAATTAGTAATAATTTTCCGCTTTTGGCACGTTTTTCTTGATTAATTTGCAAAAAACGCCTGTTTTCTTATTAGTCGTCTCACATATCAGCAAAAATGTCTGACATTAGGAGCAGGCAGTTCCTCGGCCTCGAGCTACCTATTCCTCAATGAGGAGCTGCCTGTTCCTCGGGGAGGAACTGCCTGCTCCTCTTTGAGTCTGTCTTTTATCATTTCGGCTTAATTTGTGTTAAATAAAGTGGAATGACACGAAGTTGAGCCTTTTTTCCTTATCTTTGCAGATGCAACAAGCAAGGAAATGAGGCGTTTTCTAACCATATACCTGTTATTTCTGTCTGTCTTCGGCTGTATGGCTGCTACGAGCCAGACGGATGAGGGGGCTGAGTCGTTAGCCACTCTCTCGTCAGAAATGCTGATGGAACGAGGCCGTATTTTCTTTGAGAAACGACAAGCCACACAGGCATTGGAATGTTTCAACGTCATTGCCGAACGGCAACAGGATGGAAGTATTGAGGAAGCGAAATGGCGAGTACGTGCACTCAACAATATTGCATGCGTCTATAAATACTTTTTCTTTGACTACATCCAGGCCCACGAACACCTGATGAAGGCCTATCAGCTCTGTGACAGCATCCACGATGAAGAGTTCATGCCTATCATCATGGTCAATCTGGGTGACCTCATCAATGACTCTGGCAACGATTCCCAATCAGATATTCAGACCCAGCAGGCACAGGATATCTTTGAACAATGCATAGAGAAAGCCATAGAAGCCAAGAACTGGGAGTTGATGGTGACTGCTTTCTTCAACCTGTCGAACCAGAACTATTCGCTCCCCTTAGACAAATTCCAGGCAATCTTCTCAAAAGACATTCCTGAAGAGACCCCCGATTTGCAATATGTGAGACTGCAATACAAAGGACTGAAGAGTCTGCAACAGCAGGAATACGACTCGGCACGCTATTACTTCGAGCAGCAATTGGCAGCCATCAGTACACCTTGGGAACCCAAACGCGATTCCGTAGCCACCTATATGAATATCGCCTACACCTATCGCATGGAGCAAAACCACGGGGACGAGATACAATATCTGAAAAAGGCATTACAGCTAGCCAACGATAATAATATCAACGATCAGGCCACCAATATCGGACATCTGCTCATTGCAGCACAGGCCAAGGAACTGACGGGACGTCAACACATGCAACAGATCGTCATCATTGTCATCGGTCTGGCCCTTGTTGCCGTTATCGTCTTTGCCTTCCTGCTTTGGCAGAAAATCAAGCAACTGAGAAACCGCAACCGAAGCCTCTACAGAAAGAATCGTCAATTGCTGGAAATGGAACGCGAGGAACAAGCTCTTCGCAAAGAGGTTGTGGAAAGCAAATACAGTCGAAGCAACCTGAGCGATGAACAGAAAGAGACGCTGATTTTCCGTATTCAGGAGATTCTCAGCAACTCAGATAGCATCTGTCAGCCAGACTTCACTTTGGCAAAACTGGCTAAGCAGGCCGACACGAATACCACCTACGCCTCGCAGGTAATTAACGAACGCTACGGTCAGGCCTTCAGCAATGTCATCTCCAGTTTCCGCATCAAGGAAGCCTGTCGACGGATGAACAACGAAAGCCCCCAATATGGTAACATGACAATCGAAGGTATTGCCACAAGCGTAGGCTTCAAGTCGCGCACCGCTTTCATCAATGCCTTCAAGCGCGAGGTCGGTCTTACCCCATCAGAATACCTCCGAATGGCTTCTTCGAAAGAAGCTTAAGACCGATGAAATGGGCGTTTTTCGTTCAAATTTGTAAATATGAACGAACCTTCCCTGCATTTCTTCACCTTAATTCAAATAAAATTATTATTTTTGCACGCACTAAAACAACAAAAAGAAATAAAATGACCGCATTTTTCCAACATTCTGTTACGAAATCCATCATCACGTTACTTGCCCTGTTCACCTGGACAAGCAACATATACGCAGAAGACTTCGAGAACCTGACACTTACCGACGCAAATGGAGCGGCTTTGACCAGTTCATTGGCTTTTGGCTATGGTCTGTCGAATGGTTGGAAAATTGTCAATGGTACTATCCTGACATATGCAGGAAGCACCAACTACGGTCTCATTAAAGCCACAAAGAAAGGCCATGAAGAGAGTAATGGGTACTTGGAGGCTTCCTACGGCCCAACGAATAGTGCCTACGTGTTCATTCCTGAACAGATAAGCGGAACTATCAAATTCTGGGCAAAATCCAATCTCGATTCTCGCTCTAAGAAAACCAGCTCCGTCAAGATCTATGAAGCTAATGCTGACGGCACCGTGACCAGCACGGTACTCTATTCTGCAACGCCGACAAAAGGTAGCAATGTATGGGTGGAGCACACGATTGAGAATATTGAAGGCAAATACGTTGCCATCAATATGGTTTATACCGACCTCGATGATTTTATTTATGGCGATGGTGGCAGCGGAGAGAATCCTGACAATCCCCCTGTCGTTGTAGAGAAGAAGGCGTTGACAGCCTTGTCATTCGAACGTGTCAGCGACTACGAGATTACAGCTAACGAGGACAACAAATACTCGGTATCGTTTGCCGTAAAGGTTCAGAACAGCGGTAACGTAACGTTGAAGGCAGAAGAGATTAGTGTCAGCGTTACAGACAGGAATGGCAACGTGATGGGTACAGCCTCAGCAACAGACTCACTACAGGTGGACTCTACGGTTGTGATTCCCGTTACCGTAACGGCAGATGCTGCTCAAGGCGGTTACTACTCTTTCTATGCCAAAGAGAACCTGACCAACACCTTCGTCAAGAACGAGGCCGGCAATGAAGTCTATGCTAATGTTCACGTTACAGCCTACTATGCTACGTTTGCTATCTATGATGCCGATGGACTAAAACTAATGAGCAACGAGCAGATTGCCTTTGGCACTAACAACGTTGCAGTAACTAAGACCGTTACCATCAAGAACGAAGGTACGGCTCCCTTGAAGGTCACTAGCATCACGCTGCCAGAAGGCTTTTCTACTCCAGAGACAGCATTTGATGTAGCTGCAGGCGGCGAGAAGACTGTCAGCATCACGATGCCTATCAGCGAGCCTTACGGACTGAAACAGGGCAACGTCACCATAGAGCATGCTCTGGGCACCTTTACGTTTGCTGTCAAAGGCACATCGGTTGATCCCAACATCTTCTTCGAGAACTTTGAGAGCAACGGCCTGCCTGAGTCGTGGATTATTGGCGAGAGATGGACGCTCACCTCACAAAGCGGTAACCACTATGTTCAACAGAACAGCAATACAGAAGCTACCGCTATCATTACTCAGCGTCTCACCGTCAATGAAGGTGAGATGATGACTTTTGCTGCCAAGCGTGCCTATTCTACAACGGCAGCTACGCTGACCGTCAGCTACTCAGCAAACAAGGCCAACTGGACAAAGGCTGGTCAGTTTGAGCTGACATCGTCCTTTGATACCTATACCCTAAGCAATATCCCTGTAGGTGATGTTTATCTGAAGTTCGAGGGACAGTATCTTGCCATCGATGACCTGATTGGTTTCCATGAGAGCACCAATGCACCCATGCTGACTGTCTATAACAGCCAAAACGAAACCTTGACAGACAGTACGGCTTTCGACCTCGGCACCATCACAGCCGATGCTGTTACCACGTATATGATAAAGAACACGGGTACAGGCACACTATACGTGCAAATAAAGACTGAGGGCGACATCACCGCCAACAAACAGGATGTCGCACTGACTGCAGGTCAAAGCGATAGCATCCAGATAAGTCTTCCCCTGGAGCCCTTCGGACAGAAAGAAGGTCTGCTTATCATCACTGGCGAGGACAAAGAAGTAAAAGTGCTACTCACAGCCTTCAGTCGTGACCCCAAGTTGCTCTTCGTTGACTTCCAGAACCAGGTTTGGCCTAAGGGCTGGACAGCAGAAGAGAAGTGGAGTATCACACACGAAAGTTACTCTTCTACGGAATATTATACTGAGCATTACGACCACACAGGAAAGCCAAGCAGTATTATTACCCAGAAGCTGAAGATTGGAGAGGGTCAAACGATGACCTTCCAGGCAAAGCGTGCCAGCGAGGTGTACACGTCAAAACTAGCTGTTTACGCCTCATCTGATCGCATTCAATGGACAGCCGTCAAAGACTTTACAGAACAGCTTACCAACGAATGGACAAGTCTGACGCTCGATGGTATCACAGCAGGCGAATACTTCCTACGCTTCGAGGCTGCTAACGTAGACATCGACGATATTGAAGGCTTTGAGCCCATTGCCGACTATCATTACGTTACCATAGATACCGCTCTGCCCGACTCTGCCATCATCAACTGGGAATACGTAGCCAAGGCTACCGTTAAAAATATCTGGGCAGATAGCGAGGAAGTCACCGTGAAGTTCTTCCTCAAGGGCGAGGAGAAAGCCAGCAACACCTATACATTGGCTTACGGCGAGAGTCAGAACATGAGCTATTCGTTCACACCCCATGAGGTGGCTTCTGACCAAAGGGCATGGTTTGAAGTAAGCTACAACCAGCAGGCAGTGAAGAATGAGAAGACTTTTAACATTGTGGCAGAAAGCGATGAAGCGAATGCCAAGACCATCAGCGGAACTGTGGTCTATAACGATGACGAGACCTGGCCAATTGCCAATGTCAGTATCGTACTGAAAGCCATCGATAAGGATGTCATCTATCAGACCGTCAGCGATGACAAGGGTCAGTTCAGCATCAAGATCTATCGCAGCGACCTGCAATACACGCTCACAGCTACGAAGGAAGGACTGGATGAATATACCCAGACTATTGTTTATGTCAACGATGGCAATGAATATACCATCAAGATGACGGATACTCAAACAAATATCAAGCCCCAAACCTCAAAACTCAAACCACAAATCATCTACGACCTTCAGGGACGTCAGACAAAAAAGGCAAAGGGCATCATCATCATTAACGGAAAGAAAATAAATAAAAACAAATAATCTCTATGAAACTAAGTAAACTCTTTGCAGGTGCCTGCGTGGCCCTGCTCGCAATGCCAGCTTCAGTTCTGGCTCAGTATGACGGCCCCGTTATCATCAACGGCTCACTCGTCAACTCCTATTCCTACGGAAAAGACCCTACAACTGGTTCCAGTGAAGTAGGATGGCATCAGACTGCAGTTGGCGGCGGTGCATGGATTGACGATGATGGCGTTGCTCATGCTACCGGTGCCAGCAACATCGGTCTGATGTCTATTGACATTGCAAATGTATCTACGGCAAAAGTAGGTCATTGGTCTATCACCGATGGCGCCACCATTACGAGCGACACCAAAGTAATCAGCGACTTTGACTGGCTCATTCGTGATCACGTACTCTACAGCTATCCCAGTGGTGTCTATGTAGGTGGCAATGCCTACTACTCGTTCTTTATGCACGAGAAAGACGCCTCCAGCAATATCGATAGCGAATACGGCAGCGAGGAGTACGAGGTCGTAGTACGCAAATATACCTGGGACATAGAGGAGGGCACAGGCAAATACATCAATGCGAAGCGTCAGGAAGTCGGAAAAATGCGTACTCAGCCTATCGACCTGACCTACGACCCGTTCAATGATGTTGTCTATGGTATCTTCTATGATGGCAACACCTACAAGATTGGTACACTTGATATGGAGACACTCAAGGTGACTAATATCTCACGTGAGGGTCTGCTCTATGGTGCTCCCAAGTGTATCGCCGTCAACTCCCAAGGCGAGCTCTATGCTATTGACGCCAGCGGCAATGTTTATAGCGTCAGCAAGCAAGACGGTCGTCTGACCACCATTGGCAACGTGGGCTTCAAGAGTCAGGATCAGTATATGTCGGCCACCTTCGACCTGCGCACCGACAAGCTCTACTGGATTGGTTTTATCAACAATGGTAAGAACACTTATGCCACCGATGGTACCAATACCACATTGGCTCCCTCTCTGGGCGGACACGATACCGGACTATTTGAGGTTGACACCAACACTGGCGCTGCAACGCTGATAGGCGAACTCTACCAACCCGTTGGTGCTGAAATGGATGAAAAAGGCAAACTGGTATATCACGGTTACCGCGGCCTACAGATAACAGGCATTTATGTTGACGGCTGCTTTACCCGTAAGAATATTGATCAGCGTATCATGCTGAAGAGCTATCCTTCACAGATGAAGATTGGCGATACCAAGAGTGTCACCGTCAGCGTGAAGAACATCGGTCTTGAGAAGGTATTGGCAAAGAATTATGTCGTGAAGTTCTATGCTGACAACGAACTGATTGCTACTATTGATCGTGATTCAGAGCCTAATCCAGTGGACAATCTCGAACAAGGACAAAGTCAGACACTCACCTTCCAGGTGACTGCTAGTAAGGCAGGCAATATGACTATCTATGCAGAGGTGGTGAACGAGGCCGACGAGGAACAGCGCAACAACAAGACAGAGGTTGCCACCATCATCGTGCTGAGTGACATCGTACTGCCTACGGCATCTTTGGAAGGTCAGTATCGTAATGGTACGGTGAAACTGACATGGGCAGCCCCCAACGGTCACTTCGTAGAGGGCGCAGAGCAGTATGCCGCATTCACCTATGATGGACTGGGTGCTTGGACAATGGTTGATGGCGACAAGGCATTTACACAGAAGCCCAACAACCTGTTCAGCACGGTAGACTATCCTAACTGGAACACACCAAAGGCATTCATCGTGATGGATCCTATTAAGGCTGGCCTTGGTCCCGACCTCAATGCTTTTGGCGACAAGTTCCTGCCTTATAATGGCAACCAGTATTTCGCTGGACTCTATAGCGCCGTTAAGGACAGTGAGACCAGCGGACATGAGGTAGATAATGACGACTATATGGTATCACCCATTCTCTCTGGCAACGCACAGACCATCTCATTCTGGGCTAGGGGCTATCGTGGAACAGAGGCTACTGGCTACGAGACCGATGCTGCCTTTAACGAGACAATGGTAGTGCTCTACACACTGGATGCTGCCAACCTCGACCCAACAACCTATACAGTAGCTAAAGAAGAGTTTACCGTCAATGACAAAGCTTGGGAGAAATATAGCGCAGAACTGCCTGAAGGTGCAAAGCACTTTGCACTCCATCGTACCAGCAAGGCTACACAATATGTAGAATCAGATGGTTCACAATATAAGGTAGCTGGTACTGGTAGCTTTATCATGATGATTGATGATATCGAGTTCCAAGTGGAGCCTAAGACCGTATTGGGTTACAATGTCTACAAGAATGGTGAGAAGATAGAAACATTAGCTGCTAACGCCACTGTTTACGGTCCTGTCAATGCCGATATGAATGACCTATTCTACATCACTGCCATCTATGAAGAGGGAGAGTCATTGCCCTCAAATCGCTATGGCTACGACTTCGTCACCGCCATTGACACACCTCAAACCTCAAACCTCAAATCTCAAATCATCTACGACCTCAATGGTCGTGCCGTCAAGGGTCAGTTGCGTCCTGGCATCTATGTGAAGCAGGTTAATGGTAAAGCTTACAAAATGATTATTCGCTAAACATGAAAAAGATACTATTTACACTCATGGCAGTCCTCATGGCTGCCGTGAGTAATGCACAGACAGTAGTAACGCCACCATCAGAAGGCGATGCATGGCACTTGGCCAGTGGTGCTTTCTTTGCATACACAGACGAAGGTTGGATGAACCATACAGCCTATCTGCCACAGACTATGCAGGTAGCTATTGATGGTAACGATATCTATATCCAAGGACTGGCGGCAGCCTATATGCCAAAGAGTTGGGTAAAGGGCACTATCAATGGATCTACCGTTACCTTCCCCTCAGGACAGTTCTTGGGAACAGATGAAGATGGCAATGAATATCTCAACGGACAAGATGTCAATGCTACCAGTCCCAACGAACCAGCTATAGACATCGTTTTTGCATATGATGCAGCAGCAGGGAAGTTATCGCTTGATCCCAAAGTATGTATCTTGGAGAGTAGCAAAGCGAATTCTATCGCAGCTACATATGCCTACTGGGAAGGACTGGTACTGACAAAGGATGAGCCAACAAAGCCAAAAGAGGTTCTTCTGCCGGAAGGCGTCACTCCGATAGACTGTGCCTTCACAGGACATGACGACTATTGGAATGCAGATCTCACACGTCCTGCCCAGATTGCCTTTAATGCTGACTCCGTTTATGTTAACGCTATCAGCGAGGAATTGCCAAAAGCTTGGATTAAGGGTATCATGAAAGACGGCATCGTCACCTTTGCTGCTAACCAGTACCTCGGTTCTTACATGAGTATGACCGACTATTCTGCATACAACCTATTCTTTAGTCCTAGCGCTGATGTCACCATGCAGTATGATGCTGCGTCTGGTACACTGAAATGTGCTAAATACATTACCGCTGACGAGATAGGAATCTATGATGAGGTGTCGAATGCCGTGTGGACACAGGTGGCAGATAAGGCTGCAACACCTGCCACACCTGCTATCGAAGAGATGGAAGAAATCAGTAAGTATGGTACTACCAGTATTTATGTCACAGTTCCCATCGTTGATACAGAGGGCAACCCCATCGCAGGTTCAAAGCTGACCTACAGCTTCATTGTGGAAGATGCTCAAGGCATTCAGACACCCCTCACCTTCACGGCCGAATTGTATCCGAATGGTCTTGAGGCAGACATGATAGAGGTTCCCTGCACCTTTGCCGACGCAACGGGCTATTTCCAAACAATCGGTGAGAAACACCTTATATACCTGATGCAAGGCAATGAGACCATCAGGACATGGAAGCGCCTAGGAGTGAAGAGCACCTATACTGCTGGTGGGGAGACTCGCAGTTCTGCTATCGGCTGGTTTGATGTGCAGAAATACCTTACTGGCATTTCAACACCACAGACAAGCCTCAAGTCTCAGGCAGACTTCTTCAACCTACAAGGCCAGAAGATAAAGAGCGTCAAGAAAGGACTCTATATTAAGAACGGTCGCAAGATTGTTGTTAAGTAAGAGAATCACTAATATACTCAAAAAAGGGAGCCTGCACCACGCATGTGATGCAGGCTCGCTCTTTTGTATCCTAACGGTATTACTTCGTCATATCAAAACCTACACGCAAGCCATTGTAGCTGGAAGCCACATCACCGATAGTGGTGAGCGTAGCATTGTTTCCACCACTAAGAGCAGACATTGTCTGAATCATAGTGAGCAGTTTCTTACCCTCAAAGAGCAGACCGATACCGTTCACATTCTGCTTGGCATAGCAGTTGACATTCAGCAACAGACCCGACATCGTGATCTTACAGGTTGATGCATCATACTTATAAGTACCGCTCCAAGCCTTTCCTGCAATCTTTGCTGAAAAGGTACCATCAGAGTTGAAGGTCACTTGAGTGTTTGAAGCAGAAATACCAACTTTCTGGTAAGTAGGCTGCAACTTTGTCTTCACGTTAGAAGCCACAATCTCGCCACCTGCCTGAGCCAGCAACTTTTCACTAGTAAAAGCGCAACCTGGCTGGCTGTACTTCCAGGTACCGATAAGTGCCTGCTGTGATACCTTGGTACCGGTAATACCCAATACGCTCTGCAGCACGGTGTTAACTGCGTCTCCCGTTGTCGTAGCAGTTGTTGTACCAGTCTGGCCACCCGTCAGCACATCGGTCAGCACGGCGTTACCCAATTGATCAACTGTAGTGTTACCTGTGTTGCAGCTAGAAAGCATCAGCGATACCACAGCAGCTGCCATCAAAAAAGTTTTTTTCATAATCGTTTTGTTTTTTAAGTTATAATAAGTTGTGATTTTAATATCTATTTTAGCGACCACTCAAAGGGAGCAAGCGGGAGAGAGGTCTTCTGTCCGTAGGCATTGACACCAAGGGGATTGTCGCGCCAAGCATAGCGCACTGCGACAGGAGCAGCATGGAACCCATCAGGAACTTGCAACATGATCTGCGACCCTTTGGCAGTAGCTGCTACGTTATGGAAGCGACCCTGAGCATCTGCCAACTCAAAGAACTTCAATGAGCCATCGCGCACAGGCTGGTCAAGGGTCAGTACGACTTGATTATTTTTTAGCTCTACTTTAATAACCTGCGGAGCCAGCAGCACCTTCTTACCATATACCAGTTGCTCGAAGTCAAGGGCAATACGCTGAGCCACCTCTTTCTTTCGCAACGGATGGATATCCACTGTCTCACCGAGGTCGATGACACAGGCCAGTTCAGCATAGGAATCTTCTTTGGCAACCACACGCTGAGCCTCACGGACTCTCGACCATCCAGTATCCTGAGGACGCTCTGATGGTGCCATATAGTTAGCCAACTGTACGATGACAAACGGCATCTTTGGACGTTCAAAGGCCTGACGCCAGTTCGCCATCAGCAGACGCAGCATCTGGGCATACTCGCCAGCTTGTTTCATACCCGTATTCGATTCGCCCTGATACCACACCACGCCAGCTACGGCAAAGGGAGCCAGGGGATGAATCATGCCATTGAAGAGCGTCGAAGGCTGGTTCTGCAGACTGACGCCTCCACCAATACTACGAGGCATCTCTGCGCCCTCACAGATTTTCCATTGTTCACCAAGAGGCTGCTCGTCACCTTTTCCAAACACGAACTTATAGGGCTTTTCTTTCACGAAGTAGGGCATTCCGTTCTTATTGACAAAGCGTACTGTGATGACGTTATCGCCCTCGCGGAGCAAACCCTCGGGCACCTGATAACGACGCGGCGGATATTGATAGCCCGTGTTGCCTACTTGTTTACCATTGATATAGGTATAGTCACAATCATATAGCGTTCCAAGAAGCAACTGAGCCTTCTTTCCAGCGTGCTTTGCATCAATATGGATATGCTGGCGCAACCATAAAGAACCTATCCATTCACGTTGGGGTAACAAAGCACCATATTGATTCACTTCCTTCCACTGCGAGTCATCATAATCCAACGTCGAATATTTGCCCAAGCCAGGGTCGTTGGCATTCAGTATCTTCTGCCATTGCTGTTCTGCCTGATTAGCCGCCTTCTGTTGGGCTGCCACGTATTCATCGTTCTGATAGAGTTGCATCTGCTTGTAGTACAAGGGAAAATGCTTCTTTAATGTATCAGCAGCAATCCAAGCCTCTATAGGCGTCCCTCCCCAAGCACTCTCGATGATGCCTTGGGCCACACCTTTCTCACGCTGCAACTGTTTCCCCAAGAAATAACCTATGGATGAGAAACGCCAGGCATTCTCACGATTCAATCGTTTCCAAGCCGTAGGGCGCAGATCGGCACTAGGCTCATGGGTATTCGTCTGGTACTGCACATGAAACAAGCGTACCATATTGTTACTGTCATTAAGCTCATCAGGATACTGAGGCGACACGCGCTCCAAGGTAGTCTCCATGTTCGACTGGCCCGTACATAGCCATACATCACCAATCCAAACGTCAGTAAGAGTACTCACCTCTGACTTCTCATCTCTCACCTCTAACTCATACGGTCCTCCTGCCTTCATCGCAGGCAAGTCTACGCGCCAACGGCCATTGGCATCAGCAACAGAAGTTGCCGACTTCTTGTTCAGTTTCACCACAACGGTCTCACCGGCCTCAGCTTGTCCCCACACAGGGATAGCAGTACCGCGCTGGAGTACCATACCCGATTGAAAAACCTGTGGCAGACGCACCTTGGCTTCAGTCACGGCAGTACTCACAAGGAGTAGCATCAACAAAACAGCTATTTTTCTCATAACACTGCAAAAATACTGCTTTTTTATCAAATAAAGCACAAAAGGAAAAACTTTTTTTACCAATGAAACATATACAATAGTAATATGAAACATGAGAAAACAGGCTTTTGAGAAAGATTCCGTACCTTTGCAGCCATAAAATTAGAAACATAAAACTATCAAAGCAATGAACCAAGAAGCAACAGCTAAAGGCTTTTACAAACTTTCGTGGCTCCAGCGCATCGGTTTCGGATCGGGCGACCTGGCACAGAACTTGATTTTCCAGACGGTAGCATGCTACCTGATGATTTACCTGACTACAGTATTGAAATTGAATCCTGCGTTTGTCAGCGGACTGATTCTCACCGTTCGACTCATTGACTGTTTCTGGAGTCCTATAGTTGGCCGTTATATCGACAACCACAATCCTAAGTTGGGTAAGTATCGTTCTTACCTCCTGTATGGCGGTATCCCCCTTACCGTTGCTGCTTGTTTGCTGATGCTTCCTCAGGCTGCAGAATGGTCTATGGGTATGAAGATTGCCTACGCCACCATCAGCTATACCGTACTGAGTATGATTTATTCTGTCGTGAATATTCCTTATGGCTCTATCATGGCCAGCATGACCCGTGATAACGATGAGGTACTTATTCTCACATCTACACGTATGGTATGCGCCAACATCGGACAGATTGTTGTGCAGGCTGGTTTCCCCATCGGTTTGGCAATGTGTGTACATCAGGCAATCGACTGGAATCAGGCTACATTCATGGCTATCGGTACCATCCCAGCCTTCGTTATCTTGCCTCTTTTGCCCACGCTGAAGAGATGGTTGGGCAAGAAAGGTCTGTACTATACCCTTCTCTGCATCGGTCTGATTGGATTTGCCATCTTGTTTACCATTGGTAAGTTCTTCGATGTTGAGAGTCTCAACACGCTCGTACAGATTGCAAAGGTGATGACGGGTGTTGGTCTGCTGGTAGGTTCACTGATGTGGGCTCTGGTACCTGAGGTTATTACCGAGGCCGAGTATCGTACTGGCAACAGACCAGCTGCTACGGTTAACGCACTTGCTGGTGTGGCATTCAAGGCAGGTTTCTCTATCGCCGGTTGGATTACGCCTCTGGTAATGGGATGGATTGGTTTCAACTTTGCCAGCGAGGAGTCAGCACTTCCCGTAGCACCCAGCGCTTGGTTCATCGTCACATGCATCTTTGCCCTCGTAGGTTTCGTGCTCCTGATGCTCTGTTTCATGGGCAGTAAGGAGAATATCACCACAACCCCCGAGAAGCCCGTTTCCTTCGGCGAGATGTGGCAGGAGTTCAAGGCCAACAAGTGCTTACAGTTGGTACTGAGCATCTTTGTGGTGGTGTTCCTGGCATCCTTTATCAGTGCACCTGTGAATGCTTATTACACCAAGCTGGCTAATTATTCAACCATTGCACAGAATGCTATTCTGATATTCACCTGCATCATCCCTGCCATTCTTCTTGTTGTCGTAGGATGCCTCATCTACAAGTATCCCCTTACCGACGAGAAGCTTGACGAGATTAACAAAGAAATCGAAGCACGCAGCAACAAATAAGAATGAATAAGAACATCAAGATATTGACGCTCTGCCTGGCCATGATGCCTCTCGCATCTATGGCTCAGCAGGGTTTGAAAGACGCTATTGGAAAGTATTGTTTGATTGGCGCCGCCATCAACCAGTGGCAGAGTGACGGACAAGTACCTGAAGCGGATGCTATCACGGATAAGCACTTCAACTGTGCTGTAGCTGAAAACTGTATGAAGCCAGAATCGCTGGCACCTGCCGAGGGCATCTTCGATTTCCGTGTAGCTGATAAGTTCATGAGCTATTGCGAACAGCATAAGCTGAAGGTCATCGGCCATTGCTTAGTATGGCATTCACAGGCCCCCGACTGGTGGTTTACGAATGGCTATGCCGCCTCTCCCGTATCGAAAGAGGTGTTGAAAGCCCGTCTTATCAAGCACATCAAGACCGTAGTGGGTCACTATAAAGGACAGGTTCACGGTTGGGATGTAGTCAACGAGGCTATCGAGGACGATGGTTCTTTCCGCAGGTCACGTTACTATAATCTCTTAGGCGAGGAGTTTATCGAGATGGCATTCCGTGCTGCTCATGAGGCCGACCCCGATGCCGAGCTCTACTATAATGACTATTCTATGGCTAAGCCCGCCAAGCGCGAAGCCGTATGCCGTTTGATTAAAAAGCTCAAGGCAAAGGGTTTACGCATCGACGGTGTTGGTATGCAGAGCCACAACGGTTTGGATTACCCTGAGCTCGATGAATACGAGAAAAGTATCGACGCCTTTGCTGCCTGTGGCGTGAAGGTGATGATTACTGAGCTCGATATGAACGTACTGCCTAACCCTGAGGGCTTTGGTGGTGCCGACATCGCCCAGAACTTTGAGTTGCAGAAGAAATACAACCCCTATACAGAGGGACTGCCCGTTGCTAAGCAGAAAGAAGTAGACCAGCGTTGGCTCGACCTCTTTAAAATCTACTACAAGCATCGCAACCAGATTTCCCGCATCAACCTGTGGGGTGTCAGCGATGCTGGCTCTTGGCTCAATGGCTGGCCTATCAAGGGACGTACCAACTATCCCCTACTCTTCGACCGCCAGTATAAAGAGAAGCCCATCATCAACGAAATCATCAAACTTTATAAATAAACACTACTATGGCTAAATTACCTCGTTACCTATTTCCAAGCGATTATATGGCAGACCCCTCTGCCAACGTGTTCAACGGACGTCTGTACGTCTATCCTAGTCACGACTGGGATGCTGGCGAATGCTTCGACGATGACGGTGGTCACTTCCAGATGAAGGACTATCACGTGCTCTCATGGGATGATGTAGAGAACGATGAAGCTACCGATCACGGTGTGATTCTCGACGTGAAGGACGTGAAATGGGCAGAGAAGCAGATGTGGGACAATGACGTCGTTGAAAAGGACGGCAAGTACTACCTCATCTTCTCAGCTAAGGGTTATGACGGCGTGTTCCACCTCGGTGTGGCTGTAGCCGACAAGCCCGAAGGTCCGTTCATTCCTCAGGACCAGCCTATCCGTGGCTCATTCTCTATCGACCCTTGCGTGTTCAAGGATGATGATGGTCAGATATACTGCTACTTTGGTGGACTCTGGGGCGGACAGCTTCAGTGGTGGCACGGCACCTATCATGGTTTTGCCTCTATCCCCGGTAAGTATGGCGACGAGAACGGTCTCATCGACCTGGGGCCAGCTCCCGACCATAAAACGCAGCTCTTTGCTAAGCCCGATGCACCCGCTATCCCCAGTGCAGTGGTACGCATGAGCGATGACGTCATGCAGTTTGCAGAGGCACCACGTCCAGTTATCATCCTCGACAAAGACGGGAATCCCCTGAAGGCAGGCGACCCACATCGTTTCTTCGAGGCCAGCTGGATGCATAAGTACAACGGCAAATACTATCTCTCCTACTCTACTGGCGACAGTCACTTCCTGTGCTACGCCATTGGTGACAATCCTTACGGACCTTTCACCTATCAGGGTGTTATCCTGGAGCCTGTTGTGGGATGGACTACCCACCACTCAATCGTAGAGTATAAGGGACAGTGGTATCTGTTCTATCACGACTGCGTACCTTCAAACGACATCACGCACCTGCGTTCGCTGAAAGTTCAGCGCCTCTACTACAACGAAGACGGCACCATCAAGCCTGTTGTAAATGAATAATCTCCAGATTATAGAATACTATTATCAGAACCATCAGGCCGAACTGCTTGCTTTCGTGAGCAGTAGGCTTGGTGGCAAAGAGGAGGCAGAAGACATCGTGCAAGATGTCTTCCTACGCCTCTTGCAATATAGCAATCCCATCATGGAGACCACGCTTCAGGCACTTGCCTACACGATAGCTCGCAACCTGTTGAACGACCTCTATCGCAGGAAGCAGTGGGCCGTGAGACATGGTATGCAACCTATCGACTACAAGCAGCAGCCTGTCACGTCGGATGATGAGACTGCCCGTCCGCTCTCCGTTCAAGAAGTGACGGAATTCCTGGAACGCGGTCTTTTGCGTGTACCAGAGAAGTGCCGTGAACTCTATCGTATGCATATCTACGACGGTATGCAGGTGAGCGACATCTCCCAACAAACAGGCGAGAACTACAAATCCGTGGAATACCGCTTAGGTGTTGCCAGAAAAGAAATCAGAAAATATTTAAGACACATATCGTGAGACGCTCTTTCACCCTATTGTTACTCCTTGCGCTGTCAGCAGTACTGACCTACGCCGAGGACGGTAGCCGTCTTTGGCTACGTAGCGAGATGCCTCAGGACATCACGCTGAAGATTGACCCCACAATGCCCGATGATGATGGTTATCGCATCAGCGGACGTACCATCACAGCCCGTACCGAGATGGGCTTGCTCTACGGTCGCTACGCCTATTTGCGTGGTGAGCAAGGCGAGTCGCACCCCTACTACAAGCTCCGCATCCTGAACCATTGGGACAACCTTGATGGTAGCATCGAGCGTGGCTATGCCGGCAAAAGTATCTTTTGGAATAATCGGTTAGAGATTGACCACAAGCTCATTGAGCAATATGCAGAAGCCAACGCCTCTATCGGCATCAACGGCACCGTGCTGAATAATGTGAACGCATCACCCAAGATGCTCACGCGCACGTATATTAATAAGGTGAAGGAAATAGCCGACATCCTGCGCCCTTGGGGCATCAAGGTCTATCTGTCGGTGAATTTCGGCACACCAAAGGCCCTGGGTGAGACGAAGACTGCCGACCCGCTTAACCCTCAGGTGAAGAAATGGTGGCAGAAGAAAGCCAAGGAAATCTATGCTGCTATCCCCGACTTCGGTGGTTTCCTGGTAAAAGCCAACAGCGAGGGACAGCCAGGTCCTTTCGATTATGGACGTACCCACTCTGATGGTGCCAATATGCTGGCTGATGCGCTGAAACCCTTTGGAGGCATCGTTATCTGGCGCTCGTTCGTCTATGGTGCCAAGCATCAGGGGGAAGACCGTGTGAAGCAGGCCGTATCTGAATTTGCAGAGCTCGACGGACAGTTCCGCGAGAATGTTATCCTGCAATCCAAGAACGGTCCACTCGACTTCCAGCCACGCGAACCCTATGCCCCTATCTTTGACCAGATGAAGAAGACCCCACAGATGGCAGAACTGCAAATCACGCAGGAATACTTGGGACAGAGCTGGCACTTAGTGTATCTCGCCCCTATGTGGAAGGAGTTTTTCTCGTTTGTGAAGCCCAGCAAGCTCGTTGGCATCGCTGGTGTGGCCAACATCGGATTGGATAAGAACTGGTGCGGTCACCATTTCTCTCAGGCCAACTGGTACGCCTTCGGTCGCTTAGCTTGGAACCCCAACCTCACTTCAAGAGAGATAGCAGAGGAATGGTTGATGCAGACATTCGGACCCACTCCCAAACCCCTCCCTGTGATGGAGGGGAGTGGTCACACTCAAGGCTCAGAACTATCTACTCCCCTCTCTCACAGAGAGGGGTCGGGGGAGAGTCTCCTTCTCAGCATGATGTTGAGAAGCCGCGAGGCCTGCGTTGACTACATGATGCCCCTTGGTTTGCACCATATCTTCAAGTTCGATCACCACATGGGTCCTCAGCCCGATGGTTATATCCGTAGCTATCCTATTGAGTGGTGTCCCGTATATTATCATCGTGCTAATGCCGACAGCATCGGCGTGGACCGTACCCATACTGGCACCAATGCCACAGGTCAGTATCCAGAGCCCTATTGCTCGCAATACGACGATATCAACACCTGTCCAGAGCGTTATCTACTCTGGTTCCATCGTGTACCTTGGACCCGTCGTATGAATAGCGGGCGCACCCTGTGGGAAGAGCTTCAGTGGCGCTATAATCAAGGTGTCAGGGAGGTAGAAGACTATATCCGCATCTGGCAGGAAGCTCGTCCACAGATTGATGACCAGCGCTGGCATGAAGTCAATGATCGCCTACAGCG